>CAMZKY010000252.1 GCA_947311455.1 uncultured Marinosulfonomonas sp.
CTGCTTTCTGCGGCCAATATTGACGATAAAAAATGGCCCGCTCGGATGCTGGCGGGGATCATAGACGGGTGGAAAAATCGGGCCTGGACGCCGGAAAATGTGCCAAGCAGTGAAGCGGGGCTGTTTGATTATCGTGGCACCGAATTTTACGCCGCTTATCAAGCACGCCTAAGAACCCTGAATGCCGTAGATTTTGGCGATTTGTTGCTGCATGTGGTGACAATTTTCCAACGTCACGAGGACGTGCTGGCGCAATATCAGCGCTGGTTCAAATATATCCTTGTGGACGAATATCAGGATACCAATGTGGCGCAATATTTGTGGCTGAGATTGCTGGCGGCGGGGCATAAAAACATTTGTTGCGTGGGTGATGATGATCAATCCATATATGGATGGCGCGGGGCTGAAGTGGGCAATATCTTGCGGTTTGAGCAGGATTTTTCCGGTGCGACTGTGGTTAAGCTGGAGCAAAATTATCGCAGCACCGAGCATATTTTGGCGGCGGCTTCACAGATCATTACAGGAAACGAAGGGCGCTTGGGCAAAACCTTGTGGACGGATAAATCGGGCGGCGAAAAGGTGCGTTTGATCGGCCATTGGGATGGTGAGGAAGAGGCGCGCTGGATCGGTGATGAGGTGGAGGCGATGCAGCGCGGAACGCGGGGCAACGGGTCGGTTTCGCTGGATGATATGGCGATCCTCGTGCGCGCCAGCCACCAGATGCGCGCCTTTGAGGATCGGTTCTTGACCATTGGTTTGCCCTACCGCGTGATTGGCGGGCCGCGATTTTATGAGCGGATGGAAATTCGGGATGCAATGGCCTATTTTCGCGTTACAATCAGCCCCGAGGATGATTTGGCCTATGAGCGGATCATCAACACCCCGCGCCGTGGGGTCGGGGCGGTTGCGTTGCAAAAAATCCAGCTGGCGGCGCGGCATTTTGAGGTTCCTTTGCTGGTTGCGACGCGAAAAATGCTGGCGGCTGGCGAGATCAAAGGCAAGGCCAAAACTGCTCTGACAGAACTGACCATGGGCTTTGCCCGTTGGGCGGCTAAACTGGATGATCCCGCGGTTTCGCACATCGAAATTGCCGAAATGATCCTTGAGGAAAGCGGCTATACCGAGATGTGGCTGAAAGATAAAACCCCTGAAGCGCCAGGGCGTTTGGAGAACCTGAAAGAACTGGTTAAGGCATTGGAACAATTCGAAAATCTGCAAGGATTTTTAGAACACATTGCCTTGATTATGGACAATTCCAGCGAGGAAGAAGAAGAAAAAGTCACCCTGATGACGCTACACGGGGCCAAGGGGCTTGAATATCCCGCGGTGTTTTTACCAGGGTGGGAAGAGGGGCTGTTTCCATCACAGCGCAGCATGGATGAAAGCGGCTTAAAAGGGCTGGAGGAAGAGCGAAGACTGGCCTATGTGGGGATCACGCGGGCCGAGGAATTATGTACAATTTCCTTTGCAGCAAATCGGCGAGTTTACGGGCAATGGCAATCGCAGCTTCCGTCGCGGTTTGTTGATGAATTGCCTGAGGATCACGTGGAAGTTTTAACGCCTCCGGGGCTTTATGGCGGTGGCTACGGGGCGGCGACACCCTCTGTTGCGATGGAGGATAAGGCGCAGCGCGCTGATGCTTATAGTTCACCGGGATGGCAGCGGATGCAGGCACGCAAGGCCAGTAAACCCGCACCTCAGATGATTGACATAAAAGCCAACGCCAGTTTCAGCAAAGGAGAGCGGGTGTTTCACCAGAAATTTGGCTATGGATATGTGTTGGGAGTGGAAGGCGACAAGCTGGATATCGAGTTTGAACATGCCGGATCAAAGATGGTGATGGCGGCCTTTGTTACGGCCGCGGATCGGGCTGATGATGTCCCGTTTTAAATAGTCGGCGGGGTGAACCCCGTTCTACAGCAAGATTGGAATGAGTGATCCGACCAAAAGCAAAGCGGAGGTAATGTTAAAAACGCGCAATCGCTTTGGGGTGTTTAAAAACCTGCTCATTTCGCGGCCCATGATCACCCATGTGGTGATTGACGGCAGGTTTGTCAGGGCGAAAATACCGGCAACCATTAGAATGGCATTGAAATTGGGATTGGGCGGGGCGTAGACGGAAATCGCGGTGAGGGCCATTGTCCATGCCTTGGGATTGACCCATTGAAACGCGGCGGCTTGTAGGAAAGTGAACGGTTTTCCAGTGCCGGTTTCACTGGCTTTGGGTGGGGTGGTGTTGGTCGCGATTTTGTAAGCCAGATACAGCAGATACGCGACGCTGGAAATTTTCAGAATCGTATAGGCCATCGGAAACGCGTTAAAGATTTGCATTAAGCCAAGGCCAACCATCACCACCATAAAGCTATGGCCAATTGAAATACCGAACATATGGGGGAGGGTGCGTTTAAACCCGAAATTCGCCCCCGACGCCAGCAGCATCAGATTATTTGGTCCCGGTGTGATTGAGCTGACCAAAGCAAAGCCGATCAGGGCAGTAATAAGATCAAATGTCATTATTGCGTTTCCTTTATGAGTAAGCGCAACGATAGGGTTGATTATCTGCAATAACTAACCAAAAATGGTGGCATTATCGCAAAATGGACAACATATAATGGATATTGATATCAAAAGCCGCCAGATATTGCGCGAATTGGAGCGTAATGGTCGGATCAGCAATCTTGAATTGGCGGATCAGGTGGCTCTTTCGCCTTCGGCCTGTTTGCGCCGCGTGCAGGAATTGGAGCGCAGCGGGGTGATAAAGGGCTATCGTGCAGTTGTGGATCGTGAAAAGCTGGGTGAGGGATTTTCTGCTTATGTGGCGGTAGGACTGTCGGATCATTCCAAGAAATCGCAAGAAGGATTTGAACGCGCCATGGAAGCCGCGTTGCAAGTGCGTGAATGTCATAATGTGGCAGGGGTGTTTGAATATTTGTTGCGGGTCGAAGTGGCAGATTTGGCGGCTTACAAGGTGTTTCACACGGATATTTTGGGCACGGTTAAGCATGTGAATTCGATCACCTCCTATGTTGTAATGGGATCATCCAAGGATGAGCGGGCTTAAGTGGTGTGATGGTTGGTTGAAAATAATTTTACCTAACCTATTGATTTGCAGCCTAAATATCAGATCACCTAACCACGGGTTTCCCATGGTTGGAAGTGGCCACCTTTTTCTGACGCGTATTTGCGGTTGGTTAATGATTCTATAATTCCGGAATAATGGAATTCTTTAGGGGCAGAATTTATGCCATCCCAAAGTGCCCATCAGGTTGCAATTCTAAAGAGGCATATGCCTCTGGCGGGGGGAAATCACAACGGGAAACAGCAGAAAATACAGGCATGAAAATAAAAAACGGCAGCGCTCGGGAGGAGGCGCTGCCGTCGTTTACTTGTGTTCGGTGACGGGAGGGCCACCATTCACATTGCCTAAGGTTTTGGGAGGAAAACCGTTGGCAAGACATCCAACCTCAGGGAGGAGAGGTTGAATGTTTCCAAAATGGAAACAAATTGTTTCCGAATTCTTAACGGCAGCGCCAGGGAGGAGGCGCTGCCGTTTGGTACACGTCCGGTCGCAGGGAGGAGCAACCATTCGCGGTGCGTTCCGGTTTCAGGGAGGAGAAACCATTCGCAAGTGCGCGGCCCATCATCAAACTGTGGGCCTGCGTCTGACAATAATTATTCAGGGAGGAGAATAATTATTGTGTTCAAATTCTTTGTGCGGCGACACCCGGGAGGAGGTAGGTGTCGCCGCAGTGTCCAAGACCCCCAAGGGAGGAGTGGTGGCTTGGAATTCTTAGCTTACAGATCGTAAACGGCTTCCAATGCGATGCGTTTGATCATCGAGCGGTTCAGGCCAAGATCAGCCAGTTCACGCGCAGACAACGCAGACAGTTCATTCACTGTTTTGCGATACACGCGGTAGTTGGCAACGCGGTTGGTTGCGGATTTCAATAGGCCCAAAAGGGTTACGGAGGCGGAAGCGTTAACGCTGTGAATATCGGTTGCAAAAGCCATTGGCTCGTCTCACTCATAATAATGTTTGCCAGATGCCGTATTGCTTCTGACACGATGCTATTTAGTGATATTCTGCGCTGCAGCAACACCCGAAATAGTCAAAACCGCTATGCGTTTATTGCATAAGTCATGCTGACCTAACTATTGGGGCCGGTTTGAAGGGGCTGGATGCTACATTTTCACCTCTTGAATTCTTTACCGTTTTAGTCAACGAATGCGGTAAATGGATAAAAGGAAATAAAATGGCACTTTCTCGCGATGACATTATGAAAGCCCTCTCTGGCGTTGCCCTGCCGGATGGCAGCACATTGAACACCTCGCCCATGTTGCAAGCTCTGCAAATTATCGGTGACAAGATCAAATTTGTGATCGAGGCCCCGTCGGCCGAGGTGGCGCAATCCTTGGTCGGGGTGCGCGATCAGGCCGAAGCGGCGATGAAAACCCTGACGGATGGCACGGTTTCGGTGATCCTGACGGCCCACAGCTCCGAACCAAAACCGGCCCCCGCCGCCCCCAAAGGCCCGCCGCCCAATCTGTCGATCGGGCGTCATCCTAAAAAAGAAGATGATAACAAGAAGATCAAAGGCGTGGACCGCATTATCGCCATTGGTTCGGGCAAAGGCGGGGTGGGGAAATCCACGATTTCGTCTAATCTGGCCGTGGCTTTGGCGCGTCAGGGCCGCAAGGTGGGGTTGCTGGATGCCGATATTTACGGCCCCTCGCAGCCGCAAATGTTTGGCGTGGTCAATCAACGTCCGAAATCATCTAAAGACGGCAAGATGATTATTCCCTTGCAGGCATACGGGGTGACGATGATGTCGATCGGCGCGATGATCGAGCCGGATCAGGCGCTGGTGTGGCGTGGCCCGATGTTGATGGGGGCGCTGCAACAATTGCTAAACGAAGTTGACTGGGGCGAACTGGACGTGTTGATCATTGATCTGCCGCCGGGCACGGGGGATGTGCAGCTAACCTTGGGCCAACGCACAGATATTACCGGCGCAATCATTGTTTCAACGCCGCAAGACGTGGCCATGATCGACGCGCGCCGTGCGATTGATATGTTTGGCAAACTGAACACGCCGGTTCTGGGGCTGATTGAAAACATGTCGATGCATATCTGCTCTGAATGTGGCCACGAAGAACATATTTTCGGCCATGGCGGTGTGGCCACCGAGGCCAA
>CAMZKY010000253.1 GCA_947311455.1 uncultured Marinosulfonomonas sp.
ATAACATCAACATCGGGATACCTCATATTCTAACTAATTTTACAAAATGTTAACGGATCATTGAGGTGAAAATATGTCAATTGTAAAGCTAATTATCTCTACTGTTGCCTCCTTGAAGACAATCCCAAAAGCATGGTTGGAATTGATACAAAAAAAGCCCCTAATCCAACAAAGGAAAGGGGCTTTTTAGCAATTTTTTTAGAATCAGCGTTTTTCAACGTCCACATAATCGCGCATGGTTTCGCCATGATATAGCTGACGCGGGCGGCCAATTTTAAGCTGCGGATCATCCAGCATTTCTTTCCATTGTGAAATCCAGCCAACCGTGCGCGACAGCGCAAAAATCGGGGTGAACATCGAGGTTGGAAAGCCCATCGCTTCAAGGATGATGCCCGAATAGAAATCCACATTCGGGAACAGCTTTTTCTCTTTGAAATACGGGTCTCCCAGCGCTTGTTTTTCAAGCTCTTTTGCGACCTGAAGTTTGGGGTTGTTTTCAATGCCCATTAGATCAAGAACCTCGTCCGCGCTTTCCTTAAGAACGGTGGCGCGTGGATCAAAGTTTTTGTAAACGCGGTGGCCAAAGCCCATCAAACGGAACGGATCATTTTTGTCTTTGGCCCGCGCGATAAATTCGGGAATACGATCAACCGTGCCGATTTCTTCCAGCATTTCCAAGCAAGCCTGATTAGCACCACCATGGGCCGGCCCCCACAAACAGGCGATCCCTGCCGCAACACAGGCAAACGGGTTTGCACCCGAGCTACCAGCCAGGCGCACAGTTGACGTGGACGCGTTTTGTTCGTGATCTGCGTGCAAGGTAAAGATGCGATCCATGGCACGCGCCAGAATCGGATCAACTTCGTAATCTTCGGCAGGAACGGAAAAGCACATGCGCAGGAAATTCGACGCGTAATCCAGATCATTGCGCGGATACACAAACGGGCGTCCGCTGGCATATTGAAACGCCATCGCCGCAATGGTTGGCATTTTGGCAATCATCCGAATTTGGGCAACTTCGCGTTGTTGTGGATCGTTGATATCCAATGAATCGTGATAAAACGCAGACATCGCACCGATCACACCAGTCATAATTGCCATTGGATGCGCATCGCGACGGAACCCTTTGAAAAAGTTCATCATTTGCTCGTGCACCATAGTGTGGCGCGTTACGCGATTTTCAAAATCAAGCAATTCATCAGCCGTTGGTAGCTCACCGTAAAGCAGCAAAAAACACACTTCCAGATAGTGGGATTTTTCGGCCAGTTGATCGATTGGATAGCCACGGTGCAAAAGTTCGCCTTTGGCGCCATCAATATAGGTAATTGTCGAATCGCACGCCGCAGTCGAGGTAAATCCCGGATCATAGGTAAATACGTCTGCCTGCGCATATAATTTACGGATATCAACCACATCCGGGCCAGCCGTAGGGGAATAAATAGGCAAATCATAGGATTTGCCATCAATCGTTAGCGTTGCGGTTCTTTTGGTGTCTGTCATTTTTATCCCTATCTATATCCTTCTGTGCGGATCACAGAAGGCAAATTGTTGTGATGGCCGGACAGGGAAACCCCATCTAACCCGATGCGTCGTTAAGTCGTGCAATGGTTTCATCGCGCCCCAGGACCAACATCATATCGAATACACTTGGCGTTGCAGTGCGCCCCGCAAGTGCCGCTCTTAAAGGGCTGGCCAGTTTCCCGAATTTGATATCGTTCGCCTCGGCAATTTGCATTGCCACTGCCTCCAAGTCGTCTCTGGCCCAATTAGCATTTTGCAGATGCGGCGTCAATTGTTTCAGTATACCACGGGATACATTATCCAGATTTTTTAAGGCTTTATCATCCGGCTGAATAGGCCGATCTGACAGGATAAAAGCCGCTTTATCAATAAGTTGTGGGAAGTTTTTCGCGCGCTCTTTAAGGCAATACAAACCCTTTTCCATCAACAACATTTGAGGAGCTGTAAGTGTGGGTTGATTGGAAACACGTAAGAATGTTTCAATTTCATGCAGCAGTGCAGCATTTTCAGTTCCAGCAATGTGTTGCCCCGACAAATTGTCCAGTTTTTTGAAATCAAAGCGTGATGGTGATTTGCCGATTCCACCTAGATTAAACCATTCAATCGCTTGTTTCGTCGTGAAAAATTCGTCGTCTCCATGGCTCCACCCCAAACGCGCCAGATAGTTGCGCATACCGGCCGCCGGATAGCCCATGATCTGATATTCCTCAACGCCAAGCGCACCGTGACGTTTCGATAGTTTTTTACCATCCGGTCCGTGGATCAGCGGAATATGCGCCCAAACCGGAATATCCCAGCCCATTGCCTGATAAACCAGCGTTTGGCGCGCGGCATTGGATAAATGGTCATCGCCGCGAATAACATGCGTGACGCCCATATCGTGATCATCCACCACCACTGCCAGCATATAAGTAGGCGTTGCGTCAGACCGCAGGCAAATCATATCGTCCAGTTGATGGTTTTTCCAAACCACACGCCCTTGAACCTGATCTTCTACCACGGTTTCTCCGTCACGTGGCACTTTTAGGCGAATAACATATGGTGAATCAGGGTGATCTGTTTCAGGAATATCGCGCCACGGGCTTTGGAACAGAGTTGATCGTTTCTCGGCGCGTGCCCGCTCGCGAAAAGCAGCAATCTCGTCTTGGGTTGCAAAACATTTATAGGCATGGCCGCTGGCAAGCATTTTATGCGCCACTTCTACATGGCGTTCTGCACGTTCAAACTGGCTAACAACATCACCATCGTGATTTAAGCCAAGCCATTCCATCCCGCGAATGATCGCATCCGATGCCTCGGGTGTTGATCTGGCACGATCCGTATCTTCGATCCGCAGCAAAAATTGCCCACCGTGATGGCGGGCAAACAGCCAGTTAAACAGCGCTGTTCGCGCCCCACCAATATGCAAATACCCCGTTGGCGATGGGGCAAATCGTGTCACTACGGGGCGAGAAGAAGCAGTCATAAGAAGTTAACCTTTTGGAAACAATAAATCGTCTAAGTTAATGGTGTCTTAATCAGATCAGGGGCGAAGAACAAGGTGCCGGCAAAGGTGAAACTATTTGTTTGGCTGGATCAACAACACGGACACCTCATCAATTGGGGGCCGGTTTGCATCGCTCTTGGAATTTCGATCTATTTCTATTTACCGTTTGAACCAAAACTCCAAGATTATGTAATTGCCGGAATTATTATCTTTGGGCTTTTGATTTTTGCGTCCTATGGCCAACAGATTTTCCAACCTATTGTCGTTGGCTTTATTCTATTGCTGAGCGGGTTTATCGTTGCCGGCTTGCGTGCCCACACGGTGAAATCTATTGTTTTAGAAAAGCCATATTATGGCGCAATTCAGGGCCGAATTATCAATATTGATCGTTCAGCCAGTAATAAAATCCGTTTAACTCTGGATATGGTTCATCTTGATCAATATGGTGTAACACCACCTCGTAAGGTGCGCATTTCAATACAGAATTCCGGCATAAGGTTTACACCTCTTCCAGGAATGCGCATTATTTTGACCGGATATCTATCACCACCACAAGGGCCAGTTGAACCACGTGGTTTTGATTTCAGGCGAAACGCCTGGTTCAAAAGCCTTGGTGCAATCGGATATTCACGCGCACCGATTTTGGTGCTTACCCCCCCCAAAACAGAGCTGGATTTGGTTATCTTTAAAATACGAAAGCAGGTGTTTGATTTTGTTACCCGTCAGTTACCAAAAGAATCAGGCGCATTCGCAGGCGCGATAATGACCGGTGATCGCTCAAAAATTGACCAAGCCACCATTCAAAACTTACGCAAATCAAATCTGGCGCATCTGTTAGCAATCTCTGGTTTGCATATGGGTTTGTTGGCCGGGTTTGTGTTTTCTTCGGCGCGGTTCCTGTTCGCCATGGTGCCATGGTTTGCTTTACGCTACCCGACAAAAAAAATAGCGGCGGTGATATCTTTGATTGCAGCAAGCTTTTACTTGATTTTGTCAGGTGCAAGTATCGCGACCGAGCGCGCATTTATCATGGTCGCGGTCATGCTCGTTGCAATTTTGGTGGACCGCCGTGCTTTTTCCCTTCGAAGTGTCGCACTCGCTGCAACTTTAATCCTATTATATCGCCCTGAATCTTTGATCGGGCCAGGATTTCAGATGTCTTTTGCAGCAACCACAGCATTGATCGCGACGTATGGCTGGATAAACAAAAGAACAATCTACAAAATCCCCAAACCTTTGCGCATGATATTAACTGTTGCGATTACATCCGCCGTTGCTGGCGCGGCAACAGCCCCCATAGCGGCGGCACATTTTAATCAGGTTGCGAATTACGGCTTACTCGCCAATATTTTGACAGTTCCAATTATGGGTTTGATTGTGGTTCCGTTTTCTGTCGCTGCAGCAATTCTTGCCCCATTTGGATTGTCGTGGATCGCATTGACGATTACAGGATGGGGAATTTCATGGATCCTTTTGGTAGCGGATTGGATCGCCAATACAGAAGGGGCCGTCACCTATATTGTCTTTCCAAACCCAAGTGTGCTTCCTCTCATTGCATTTGGTGGAATCTGGTTTATCCTTTGGCATGGTAAAGCGCGATTTTGGGGCGTTGCACCTGTAATCCTCGGTTTTTTTCTATGGACACAAACACAAAGACCCGCTCTTTTACTCTCTGCAAATGGGGGCGTATCCGGACTATTAACCCAAAATGGCCGGGTGATGAACAAGAAACGGGGTGACGGGTTTACGGTGCGCGCCTGGCTTGAAAACGATGGGGATGGAGGCAGCGATCAGTACGCTTCGTTTTTACGAAAAGGATATAGCGGTGAGCGTTACGCGCGCGTTTTTCAGATAGGGGGTGCCCGATTTATGCACTTTATCGGCACAAAAATCCCCAAAAATCTGGAGGCGCAATGCGAAACGAATGACTACATCATCGTGCAGTCCGCGGTGAAATTAGCTGGCCCGTGTATACTTATAGATCAGACTTACCTTCAACAAACCGGTGCCATCGCGATGTATAATGATGGAAACAAACTGGTAATCGAAACGACCTCGAACAATACCGGGAAACGCCTCTGGTCTGATCCCGATTGAGGGCCTAGTAGGTGCGGATCAATCCTACCAATTTCCCTTGCACGGCCACTTGTGAGGCAGGCAAAAGGCGTGTTTCATAAGCGGGGTTTGCCGCCTCAAGCGCAATCATGTCGCCTTTGTTACGAAAACGTTTTAACGTGGCCTCGTATCCTTTGACCAGCGCCACCACGATATCACCATCCGCGGCTTCTTTGGTTTCGCGGATCACGACGACATCACCATTGTTAATTCCCGCGTCAATCATCGAATCGCCTTTCACTTCAAGCGCGTAATGATGCCCCCTACTGCTAACCATTTGCTGCGGAACAGACACCGTATGAGACACTTCACTAATCGCTTCAATCGGGGTTCCGGCAGCGATCCGCCCCATAACCGGCAAAGAAACCGCCTGCGCCACCTCAACATCCAATGCGGCGGGGGGGGGTGTTTCGGAGCGATCGCCTTCAATAACGCGCGGCACAAACCCCGCGCGCGCGGCACCACGCAATGCCTCAGGCAGTTTTACAATTTCGATAGCACGGGCACGGTGGGCCAAACGGCGGATAAAACCGCGTTCTTCCAATGCGGTAATTAAACGGTGAATGCCGGATTTGGAGCGCAGATTAAGCGCATCTTTCATTTCGTCAAACGACGGCGGGACCCCGTCACGGGTGACGCGTTTGTTAATGAAATCCAAAAGTTCCATTTGTTTTTTGGTCAACATCGCAAGACTCCTGCCTAATACCTGCCTAAAGCGGCACTCGTTCGGCTCCTGTTCTATACTTGTTCCTGCTTTGTGTCAACTTTATTGATTTAGTGCAATGTATTCCACCATCTCACCCGCCTTGGCAGCAGAGGCATCCACGGGGCGCACAAGCAGAGCATTTGCGTCGGCCAACACGGTTAACAAGGCACTGTCCTGACGGGAAAACACCGTTAACACACCGTCATCCACCCGAGCACGCATATAGTGTTCGCGAAGGCCGTTGGCCCCGATATCTTGGGCTAAAACCGCCTTTTGGCGCGCGTGGGGTGCGGGTTCAAACCCCAGCATCGCGTGCAGCATCGGCACAATAAAGATTTGCCCGCACACCATTGATGACACCGGATTTCCCGGTAGGCCGATCATCGGAACCCCATCCAGTTTTCCCGCCATCAGCGGCTTACCTGGTCGCATGGCAATTTTGTAAAACGCCCGCTCCAGCCCCATATCACCCAGCACCTGCGCCACCAGATCATGATCGCCCACCGATGCCCCGCCAATGGTGACGATCAGATCCACGTCACCGCACAGATCAAAAACAGCCTTTAAAGATGCCTCGTTGTCGCGGGCAATCGGCAGCAGGCGCGCAGTGCCACCAGCGGCCTCGATCATCGCCTTGAGGCCGTAATTATTCGACGCAATAATCTGATCCGGCCCGGGGTTTTCGCCTGGGCTAACCAGTTCATCGCCCGTGGCAATCAACGCCACCACAGGGCGGCGCGTTACGGTTACATCCGGCACATTCATCGCTGCCAGCAGGGCAATATCGGACGGGGTTAATTTGCGCGGCGCTTTCAGTCGATCCCCGATCTTGAAATCGGCCCCTTCGGGGCGAATATAAAGGGCGCTATCCAGATCACGGTTCAAGGTGATCAGATCGCCGCGCCGGATCACGTCTTCTTGAATCACCACGCGGGTCACACCCTCGGGCACGGGGGCACCGGTAAATATCCGCACCGCCTGCCCCGCCTTGATTACGCCGTCAAACCCGTGCCCGGCCGCAGATTCCCCCACCACCTTGAACATCGCGTCCGGTTCCACCTCGACCCCGTTCACCCCGTAACCATCCATCGCCGAAGCGGCAAATGGCGGCTGGTCCCGATTGGCAACGGCGTCAACCGCCAACGTGCGCCCACCGGCCTGCGCCAAAGGCACTGTTTCGGTGGCTAAAGGAGTAACAAGTTTGAAAACTTCATCCAAAGCTTGGGAAACGCTGATCATGTTTGGCTATCCAGTTGTTTGAGTTGATCGGCTTCCCACTCCGCATAGGTGGTGTTGGTGCCTTTGAGCTTCCATTCTACACGTCCGTTGGACGGACGCCCTGTCACAACACAGGCCGCTGAACTTGGGCTGGAAAATGAGTAATCGATTGTGAATTTGGTTTCTGATCCATTTTTGACAATACCGCCCGTTTCCAAAAGGGTTTTGCGGATTTTTTGACTTGCTGAATCCCAATTACCCTTACCAACCCATTCATCCCTTATGATAGATCCTTGCAAGACCACCATCTCGCCATTTAACAGCTTGGCGGTTGCATCAATTTTTAATTTCTTGGATATTATTTGGAAAAGCACCCCGTCAGTCGAAACATCCGAGCGGCTAACCGATTGCGTTTCGATCGCCTTATTCACAAACATATTCACCTGAATGGCGGGCAGAACCATCATCAATGTATCGAGAAATTCTTCCATATTAGCCGTGCCAGATTCTGACAGGCTACTGCGCGGGGGCTGATTTCCATTCTCAAGGGGCACATGTTTAGCTGCAAGCGCAATTTCAACCAATCTGGATTCCAGATATTTTACATGGGCCTTATGTAAGTTATTTGCCGTGGAGGTAACCAATATTGCCGTGTCCCACCAGTCTTTTGCCTTAACATGGTCACGCAGTCGCTTCCCTAAATCCTCGGCTTCGCCAATATAAGCCAAAGGCTCATCATCGACCTGCCCTAGCAAAATATAAACGCCGGTATATCCGGCCTCGCCACGTCCCAAGGCCTCTTTGATACGCGTGCGCGGTATCTTTAAAACATGCCCCGTCCAGTTGAAAACCTCGGCGGTCAGCATCCCATCCGGTTTGCCATCAATAAAAAACAGCTCTAAAGAACGCCCTTTTCCCATCACTCTGCCTCGAACAGCCCCGATTTGCCGCCTTCTTTCATCGTTAGCCGAATACCACCAATTTCCATGGTTTTTTCCACGGCTTTCAGCATGTCGTAAATCGTAAGCCCCGCCACGGAAACGGCGGTCAGGGCTTCCATTTCGATGCCGGTTTGGCCGGTGGTTTTTACTGTGGCCTCGATCACCACCCCGGGGATGGTTTCGTCCGGCGTCAGTTCCAGAGCAACCTTGGTAATTGGCAGCGGATGGCACAGCGGGATCAGCTCTGAGCATTTTTTCGCGCCCATGATGCCCGCCAACCGCGCCACGCCCAGAACATCGCCTTTTTTGGCGGACCCGTCGGTCATGATTGCGTAAGTCGCGGCTGTCATCTTAACCTGCCCACGCGCGATTGCGGTACGCGCGGTCACGGGTTTTTGCGAAACATCCACCATGTGGGCGTCGCCTTTGGGGTCAAAATGGGTCAGGTCAGAGTTTACATCAGGCATTACATTGCGCCTCCGGTTAATGGGTTTGCCAATAGGGTGCGAGTGGCGGCGGCGACATCGGATTGGCGCATCAGGCTTTCGCCAATCAGGAAGGATCGCGCGCCATAGCGGGCAAGTTCGGCCAAATCAGCGGGGGTGCTTAGCCCGGATTCGCCAACGATTGTGCGCTCGGGCGGCACCAATTTGGCCAACCGTTTGGTGGTATCCAGACTGGTTTCAAAGGTTTTCAAATTGCGGTTGTTGATCCCCATCAAGGGGGATTTTAGCAAAGTGGCGCGCTCAAGCTCGGCCTCATCATGGACTTCGATTAGAACATCCATACCCCAGCCAATCGCCGCCGCTTCCAGCTCCTGCGCCTGACTATCCTCAACCGACGCCATAATAATAAGGATGCAATCGGCCCCCAAGGCACGGGCCTCGGCCACTTGATAGGGATCATAGATGAAATCTTTGCGCAGGGCGGGCAGATCAACCGCGCCGCGGGCCTGCACCAGAAATTCGTCAGCGCCTTGAAAGCTGGGGGTGTCTGTTAATACGGACAGGCAGGTCGCGCCACCCGCCTGATAGGCCTGCGCCAGCTCGGACGGATTGAAATCCTCGCGGATTAACCCTTTGGATGGGCTGGCTTTTTTGATCTCGGCAATCAGACCATAGCCCGCCTGCCCCGCTTTGATCAGCGCATCGGCAAAGCCGCGCGTCGGGCTGGCGGCTTTGGCAGCAAGCTCCACTTCGGAAAAGGGGTGCGCCAGTTTGCGGGCGGCGACATCTTCCAGTTTATAGGCTTTGATTTTGTCTAAAACATTCATGCGCCTTGTTTACCCCCCCAACACCGGTATCACAATTGATTTTGCGCAAGTGCTGTAAACTATTTTCAGGAAACCCTTGCCCAAACGGCCTGAAAATCAATTGCGCAACATAGAAAGCAGCAGTTTTAACGCTGCGCAATTCTATACCAGCCAATTGCGTAACGCCTTGGTGAAATCAAACGCGCCTCCCCCCTTGCCCCTATTGACGCAACAGCCTAAACATTGCGCAAATATCTATCAAACGGGGGGTCGCATGACCGATACAATCAAGAAAAAATCAACCAACATCGTGGTTTGGATTATTTTATTGCTTTTGGTGGTCGGCCTGGGTGGATTTGGTGTGAGTAATTTTGGTGGCAGAAACGCTCCGATTGCAACGATTGGCGATATCGAGGTAGGGGCGACGGAATACTACCGTGGGCTGCAAGCAGAGCTTAACCAAATTCAAGCCCAAACGGGCCAAACCCTGCCGCTATCGCAAGCGATTGCATTCGGGCTGGATCAACAAGTTCGGCAACGTTTGATAACAACGGCATCCCTTGATGATGAGATGCAGAAAATCGGCCTTTCCGTCGGGGATGAGGCGGTGAAAAAAGCTGTGTTGGCCACCCCCGCATTTCAAGGGCTGACGGGTGGTTTTGATCGCCTTGCGTACAAAGAAGCCCTGCGTCGTGCCGGCCAAACCGAGGCAGAGTTCGAAGCCAGCATTCGCGCCGATAACGCACGCGCGATTTTGCAATCCGCAATTCTGGGCGGCGTTTCTGCACCAGATAGCATGACAACAGCTTTCATCGATTTCCAACAGCAGCGCCGTAATTTTTCATGGATCACGCTTTCTGTGAATGATCTGAAAGAGCAAATTCCGGCACCATCGGATGACGACCTTGATACCTATTACAAGGCCCATTCCGATGAATTCACTTTACCCGCCAAAAAACGGATTACATATGCCTGGGTTACCCCGATCACAATTCTTTCATCGATTGAAATTCCTGATGAAAAACTGAAAAAAGTCTATCAGGAACGCATTTCGCAATATTCACAGCCGGCGCGACGTCAGCTTGAACGGTTGGTTTTTGCCAGCGATGAAGAAGCGGCGGCAGCCAAAGCCAAACTTGATGCCGGCGAAAGCACATTCGAAGATCTGGTTATTGCACGAGGTCTTTCCCTTTTGGATGTAGATTTAGGCGATGTGACTAAAGATGCGCTTAAGGGTGCGGGCGATGCTATTTTCAACATGGCGGATGTTGGGGTGATTGGCCCATTGCCGACAAATCTTGGCCCTGCATTGTTCCGCATGAGCGCAATCTATGAGCCAACCCAAACGTCCTTTGAAGAGGCCCGAGATGAAATCATGGGCGAGCTGTCACTGGATCAAGCGCGGCGTCAAATTGATGCAATGATCACCGATATTGACGATCTTCTGGCCGGTGGCGCAACCTTGGAAGACCTTGCCAAAGAAACCGAAATGGAGCTGGGCACCATTGATTGGTTTGATGGAAATAGTGATGGTATCGCCGGATACACAGATTTCAGAACGGCAGCGGCCACTGTTGCCGAGGGCGATTTCCCCGAGGTTTTACAGCTGGATGACGGTGGTATCTTTGCCATTCGCCTTGACGAAAGCATCGAACCAACGCTTCAACCAATGAATGATGTTTTATCAAGCGTGATCGCGGGTTGGGAAAAGGATCAAATTGCCAAACGGCTAAAAGATCTTTCTGATAGTCTGGTTGCTAAATTGGCCGAAGGGATTGCATTTTCCGGCCTTGGCTATCCTGTTACGAGCGAAACCAAAATCTTGCGCACAGGCAACATTGAAGGCTTGCCAAATGG
>CAMZKY010000254.1 GCA_947311455.1 uncultured Marinosulfonomonas sp.
GGCTGTCTCGCCAAAACTCAACCCCTCGAGCTCTTTAACACGCAAAATATGGCGGCGGAATGAAACTGGATGACTCATAGGTGGATAATATCATAAATATGTCGCTTGGCTATATCTTGGCTTCAGAGCCGGTTTCAAACGCCCGAATATAGACGCATTCGTATTTCAGAGATCGCCACAGGCGTTCGATCATGCGGTTGTCGATCCAGCGGCCACGTCCATCCATGGATATTTTCACGCCGGTGTCTTTCAGCACCTGCGTAAATTCATGGCTGGTGAACTGGCTGTCCCGCTGCCCGGCAGTGGTTTGCTTGCAAATCATGAGAGGGATGGTCGGTGTTGAAGATTTCCGGCGCACCGTATTTGCCAGCGCCTCCTTCAATGCCTTGATGCAAAACTCGGTATCCAGCGTGTTCGAGATGCGCCACGCCAGCACCTTGCGCGTCGCCCAGTCCATAATCGCTACCAGACAAAGGAAACCCCGGCGTATGGGAATATAGGTGATGTCAGTGCACCATACTTGGTTGGGGCGGTCGATCTTTAGCCCCCTTAGCAGATACGGGTAAACCTTGCGCTGTGGGTGCTTTTTGCTGGCGTTGGGTGTCTGATAGATTGGCATCAAACGCATGAGTCGCATCAAACGACGCACCCGATGGCGGCCACATTTATGGCCATGGTGCTGCATGTGGCGGGCCATCTGCCGCGATCCATACCACGGCGTGTCGAGAAATTGCTTGTCTATGATCTTCATAAACTTCAGGTTCTCGGCGATTTCACCCTTCGGACTATAATAAAACCCCGAGCGCACCAGCGACAGCAATTTGCACTGCCGCCGCACGCTCAAATTCCGACCCCAGCTCACCATTTTTTGCCTCGTGTTCCGAGCAATCGAACCGAGGCGCTCGCTAAAAAATCTCGTTCCACAACGAGTTGGCCAATCTTGGAGTGCAGCTTGTCGATCTCGGCAGCAGCCTCCTTGGCCGTGCCACCATCATCTTTGCCAAAACCGTCCGCCATATTCTCGCTTCTCGGGCATGCAAGCATACCCTGCCAGCCGGCGGATCGCAGATCGCTTCCAGCCGCTAATCATGTTCGGGTGCACCGGTGCTTCTTCGACAGCTCCGCCAGCATCAACGCCTCGCGGATCGCCTCCAGCACAACACGCGCCTTAAATTCGTTCGAATGCCGTTTTCTCTTCGCCATTTCCTATCGTCCTTTTCATAGGCCGATTCTTCTTAACAACTGGTCCGAATTTCCGCGACCACCTCTCTCTAAAGCGTATTCAAGGCTTGGGCAAAATCCGCCTCTATATCCTCGTAATCCTCAAGCCCTACAGATATCCGGATCAGGCCATCGGTAAACCCGTGCTTGATCCGCTCTTCCGGCTCATAAGTTGAATGGGTCATGCTGGCGGGGTGTTGCACCAAGGTTTCCGCATCCCCCAGACTTACGGCGGACGTTACCAGCTCCAGCGCGTCCATCAAATTGCGCCCCGCATCCATCCCGCCCCTTAGTTCCAGTGCGATCATCCCGCCGTATTGTGACATTTGTTTTTTGGCGAGCGTATGAAACGGCGAGCTCTCCAAACCGGGGTAATACACAATTTCAATCGCCTCATGCCCCTCCAAAAATTGCGCCAGTCTCAAAGCGCTTTGACAATGGCGATCCATGCGCAGTTGCAAAGTTTTCATCCCGCGCATCACCAAAAACGCATCAAAAGACGAAATCATCGCGCCGTTCATTTCCTTGATCCCGACAAACCGCAATTGATCAATCAACTCTTGCGATCCAACCGCCGCACCGGCCAGAAGATCACCGTGGCCGCCCAGATACTTGGTGGCCGAATGCACAACCAGATCGGCACCCAATTCAAGCGGCCGCTGCAAATACGGCGTGCAGTAGGTGTTATCAACCATAAAAATCGCCTCGGTTTTGGCGGTGATTTCAGCAACTGCCGCAATATCCACCAACCGCATATTCGGGTTGGTCGGGCTTTCGCACAGCACAATGCGGGTTTTGTCACTTATCGCGGCGCGCAGCTCATCAAGATTGGCCATATCCACAAAAATCGCCTTCACATCAAACCGCGCCATGTGATGTTTTAGCAAACTAAACGTGCAGCCATATAGGGTGATATCGGCAATCACCTCATCTCCGGCCTTAAGCAGGCTCCAAAATGCCGCCGTAATCGCCCCCATACCCGAGCTGGTAAACAACCCCGCCTCGCCCCCCTCTAGTTCGGCCAGCCGTTTTTCCAGAATGCTCACCGTTGGATTGCCAACACGGTGATAGATATAGCCTGCCTCCTCCCCTGCAAACCGATCACCACCCTGACTGGCATTTTCAAACGCATAGGTAGAGGTCATGAAAATCGGCGGGTTCAACGCCCCGTGATAATCAAGCGGGTTATAGGCGTGGTGAATGGCGCGGGTGGCAAAGCCGGCACGGGTGTTGCGTTTGGGTGAATTGGTCATGCTGTCTCCATTTCTTTTCGCTCAAATTACACTTGGCTTTCCGGTGAAATGCTGCAAATATCTCACCCACTCAGAGAACTTGAGTTGAATTCCCTAAATTAACGCCAATAACAGCAGAATCCACTATGCCCCTTGATAATTTTGATCACCGTATCCTTGCTGCTTTGCAACAGGATTCTCGCCAAACTAATCAGGCCTTAGCCGATAAGGTTGGCCTGTCCGCCACACCGTGCCTGCGCCGCGTAAAACGCTTGGAAAAAGCCGGTATCATCGACGGCTATCGCCTTCAGATCAATCGCAAGGCGCTTGGCTTGGGCTTGACGATTTTTGTGTCGGTCAAAGTAGCCCGCCATCAGGATCATGATGCAGAACAGTTTGTCAATGCCGTCACCACATGGCCCGAGATTGTCTCTTGCCATCTGGTATCCGGTGACATGGATTTTCTGATGGAGGTGGTGGCCCCTGATATGGAAGCTTATGAAAAATTCATCCTGAAACGGCTGTTGAAACTCAAAGGTGTCAAAGACCTACGATCAAACTTTGCCATGCGCAGTTATAAAACCACTGGCTCTTTACCTATTCCCACTGCTGGGTAATTATATACCCATGGTCGGATCAATTCCTATTCTAACGGCGGGGGTGTTTTTTGCAATTCGGCCAAAGACATCGTTGTCATATTAAACGACTGCCAGCCGGTTTTCACATACCGGTGACGGCCAATGCCGATATCATTGTTATTTGCATAATTTGGGGCACATTGCGCATCACCATCCCGCCAATAATCCCCGCCCATACCGACCAGAATCCGCGCGCAGGCACGATCATCGGGTTTTGCCGGATCATCCACCACCAGTCGCGCCTGAACAGTCGTAAAAATGCCAGAAATATTTTTCGCCAAAGGCAGAACCGCCCTTTCGCCTGTTGGCCAGAAATGATAGTTTAATCCATTACCGACTATGACAGACACACCGCCGCTGTCTTCGGATCGAACATCGGCAGCAATATTTATATTGTCGACGAAATCTTCGGCATAGGCCTCCCCATTGACACTACGGGAACCTTGCAACATATGCCATTCTCCGTCTGATGCAGAAAGACAAAAGGCTTTGATATTGCGCAACAGAACGCGCGTATTACGTGCAGGACTTCCCTGTTCGGCTTCGTAAACCTGACCCCAAGCAGTCATGGCCTTAAATCCTTGGGGGCTCAGGCCCATTCCAATGCGCGGGCCAGTAAACCAATCAAAATATGCCGGAGCGCCGTGCAATTTTGCCTCGTGAGGCAGGTGCATATCCTGTGCGATCAATTTGACCGAATTCGGTTTATCCAAAGAAATAACGTTAACATCATTGTCTTGCGCCCCCACAAACCCAGCCATCAACAAAAGAAAACCCGCCGTTACCAAAACCCGCCACACACTCTTGTTCTCCCTGTTTTTACAGATTTAAATGCAGCATAAAAACAAACCATTGGCAATGCGATCATTGCCATGCCACACCGATTGACCGGTCAAAGGCTTATTTACAATTAAAACGGCTACCAAATTGAGACGCTCAGGAAAAACAGGATGCCTCATATAAGAGAAGGACCTTGCATTCCGTCAAAGTAAGCAATTAAGGTTGAGAGAGATGCGTATCGAATTTACGGCAACATGCCCGACCATTTAAGGATACCCCATGCCCAACACCCGTTTTAACCGCATTCAGGCCGTTGCCGAAAAATATGTGGATGCAGGCGCCCTAAGCGGTATTGAATGGGCGGTTTTACGCGGTGGCAAAGACTGGGCCCGCGGGGCTTACGGGTATAACGACGGTATCGCCAAAACCCCGATGCCTCAAAAACCGATCTATCGTATCTATTCGATGACCAAGCCCATCGTGTCCGCCTTGGCGATGATGCTGATTGAACAGGGTAAACTTGCGCTGTTTCATCCCTTGGCCGCCTACCTGCCCGAATTTGCACAAATGCAGGTGTTAAACCCAGATAACACCACATCCCCCGCCGCCCCGATCACCATCGAACATCTATTCACCCATCGCGCCGGTTTTTCTTATACCTTTCTAATGGATTGCCCGATTGGCACTTTGTATCGCAAAGGGCGCTTGCGCAACGGCGGCACCTCGCTGGCTGATTTTGTTTCCCAAATCGCCACTTATCCCTTGGCACACCAACCCGGCACTAGATGGCACTATAGCGTGGCAACCGACGTATTGGGCCGCTTAATCGAAGTGATCCTTGATCGCCCTTTGCAAGTTATTCTAGATGAGTTTATTTCCCAACCGCTAGGCCTGAAAGACACCGGGTTTATGATCCAAGCCGGCCAAGAACACCGCCTTATGGTGATGTTTGGCCAAGGCAGTATCGACGACACTATGGATCACGCAACAGGGCCACAAACCCTGATCCCCGCCAACATTGCCAAAGATCACCCCTTTGATGACCCCGATTTTGCCCGTGGTGGCATGGGGCTGTTTTCAACGCTTGATGATTACATCAAAGTGGCAAAATTCCTAAAGTCCGGTCAGAAAGAAAACGGCACACGGCTGTTGTCAAAAAAATCGGTAGAAATGCTTTGGACAGACCGCTTGCCAGACAGCCAGAAACCCATCGCCATCGGCACCTTTGAATTTGGTGGCTATGGTTGGGGCCTTGGCGGGCGGGTAATGTCAAATATCGGTGGAGCGACGCTGCTGACCAACCAAGGCGAATGTGGTTGGGCGGGCGCCGCCAGCACGTTTTTCTGGCTTGATCCTGTCGAAGATATCATCGGCATTGTCATGTCCCAATACCTTGGCTCAACGATCCCGATCGGCGAAAATTTTATGACAGCCGTCTATCAAGCCTTAGACCCCTGAGCCGCGTCTTTTCCCCATTAATATCCCCGCCGGAGGCACCGTGAGGTGGCTCGGTTTGTTTGAACCGTATCCTCGGGTTTGTTAAGTGGACATCTGCATTTTCTAAGCCGCTATCCGATTTCGCTGTGCAGGCGTTCATTGTTGTACCTGTTCACCCATTTCAGGGTTTCCCATTCAATCTGGCCCACAGATTTCCATGGGCCGAGAAAGTTGATGACTTCGGATTTAAACAGGCCGATTGTACTCTTAGCCAGCGCGTTATCGAATGGACCTCCCACACTACCGACGGAAGGGGCGATCCCGGATTCAGCCAATCGTTCGGTGTATTTTATGGCCAGATATTGCGAACCCCTATCCGAATGATGGATCAGATTGTCCGCTTCAGATGGGCAGCGCTGGCAAATCGCCTGGTTCAAAGCATCCA
>CAMZKY010000255.1 GCA_947311455.1 uncultured Marinosulfonomonas sp.
ACGTCGAGTTCGTTCAATGTCAGGTGATGGATCGACACGCCCGCCGTCACATCCAGCCCTGCGTCTTTGGCGCGTTGCAAGGCGGGCAGGGCGGCGGCGGTGGATAGATTGTCGGCATGGTATTTGGCGCCCGTCATTTCCACCAAAGCCAAATCACGCTCAAGCCCCATACGTTCGGCCATGGGCGAAACGGCGGGCAAGCCGCGCAGGCTGGCGAATTTACCGCTGGTCACCGCAGCCCCTTTTGACATTGTCGGGTCTTGCGGATGGGCAATCACCAGCGCGTTCAGGCTTTTGGCATAGGTCATGCAGCGCGAAAACACCTTGGTGTCTTGAACCACGCGATCACAATCCGTAAAGGCAATCGCGCCCGCATCCTGCAAAAAACCGATCTCTACCATTTCGCGCCCTTGGCGGGATTTGGTGAGGGCGGCCATGGGTTCCATGCGCACCTTGGCCACTTCGCGGGCGCGCCGCGCCACAAATTCAAGGGTTTCGGGGCTGTCGATGGCGGGCAATGTGTCGGGGCGTGTGACGATGGTGGTTACCCCGCCCGCCGCCGCCGCCAGCCCTGCGGTGCGATAGCTTTCTTTGTGGCGCTCGCCCGGCTCGCAAACCTTGACGCCGATATCGACGATTCCTGGCGCAAGGCATTTGCCTTTACAATCAATCGCGTCTGAATTGGGGGCCTTGCCCGCAGCCATGCCGGAAATGCGCCCGTTTTCGACGCGCAACCAGCCAAGGGTTTCGGATCCGGTTTCGGGATTGATCAGGCGGGCATTGGTGAAAGTATGGGTCATGAATTGCCTTTCTGAATATCACGCATCAATCGATAGACCTTCAATCCATCCTGAATGCGCTCAAATCCGATATCAATCGTATAGGTTCCGTTTTGGCCGCGGCGTTCTTCGTGGGCAAAAATAATCGTGTCGGGCGGGCCTTGGTCGAGTGACAACCGGCTTTTGTCGGTGATGGGCCATGATTTAAGGGATTTGCCTTTGATTGGCAGATTTGTGGCAATGATCGCGCGCTCATTTGTAAGGGTATACCACGAATTGCGGCGCAGATAAGTTTTCCAGAAATCCCGCCCAATGACACGAAAAAACCCGACCATGAAAAATGGAATACCGAAAAGCCAAAAAATACCGCCGGCCTGGGATGCGCCGGCCATCCAGAAAATCGAAAACCCCATGAAAAACAGCCCCATAGCCATTTCACGACCTGTGCTCAAATCCACATGCAAGGCAGGATCGGGGCGGCCTTGCCACAGGATTTCTTCGTTTTCATCAAGGATATTTTCCCACGCATCACTTCTGCTCATGTTTATTTATCCGTTTGTAGGTGCGCCTTGTCGCGTGCGCTAATGATTTGGTTGATAACAGCTTTGGGGGCTTCAAGATATTTTATCATATATTTATCGCCGGAATGGGTGATGATCTGCGCGGCGCTAAAAATGCTGCGCACGTCTTTGATATCCGCCAGTGGGATTGAGCGTTCCGAAGGGCCAAAAACGCGTTGGTTCGTAACGGTCCATACTGTGTCCATGGCTTCGGAAGCCACGTAAAACCAACGAATAAATATCGCAAAGGCCGCGCCGACAACACCCGTCCACGGGAATGGGTTATCAACGGCCATTAGAACGCCCGACATAATGACCGCCCCCAGCAAGAACAGGATCAGGTGTTCTTTGTTATAGGTGGTGCGGTTGGGCTTGATTTCCTGCAAAACCGTTTCATTTGGTGAAAGCTGTGGATCAGACATACATCCCCTCCTGTTTTGTAGCGCGCATATTTCGCGACAGTAAATCCATGGCGGCCATACGCACGGCCACACCCATTTCAACCTGTTCCTGAATGACGCTGCGGTTGATGTCATCTGCCAGAATGCCGTCAATTTCCACACCGCGATTCATTGGCCCGGGGTGCATGACAATGGCGTCGTCTTTGGCGTAAGACAGTTTTTCAGGATCAAGGCCAAAGCGGTGGTAATATTCGCGTTCCGACGGGATAAACCCGCCATCCATGCGCTCTTTTTGCAGGCGCAACATCATCACCACATCCACACCTTTTAGCCCCTCGCGCATGTCGTCAAACACTTCTACGCCAAAGTGCTCAATGCCCGAAGGCATTAACGTGGGCGGGCCGATCAGACGAATGCGGTTTTCCATTTTACCCAACAGCATAATGTTAGAGCGCGCCACGCGGCTATGGGCAATATCGCCACAAATCGCGATGCTGAGGCGGTGCAAGCGCCCTTTGGCACGGCGGATTGTCAAAGCGTCAAGCAGGGCTTGCGTGGGATGTTCATGAGTGCCGTCGCCGGCATTCAAAACCGCGCAATTTACCTTTTGCGCCAACAGATCAACCGCACCGGAATGGGGGTGACGCACCACCAGAATATCGGGGTGCATGGCGTTCAGGGTCAGGGCTGTATCAATCAGGGTTTCGCCCTTTTTGATGCTGCTGGCCTCCATCGCCATATTCATCACATCCGCCCCCAGCCGTTTCCCCGCGATTTCAAAGCTGGCCTGCGTGCGGGTGGAGTTTTCGAAAAACATGTTGATCTGGGTTAGGCCCGCCAGTGTGTCGGAATGTTTGACCTGACGGCGGTTCAGATCAACGTATTGATCGGCCAAATCCAGAATTGTGGTGATCTCGTGGGGCTTAAGATGTTCAATCCCAAGCAGGTGTTTTGCGTCAAATGTCATGGCAGCCTCGGCAGGTGATTTACATGCTTATAGAAAGGTCACCCCGACGCGGCAAGGGCAGGGGGCAAGAACAGGCTATTTGTCCAACCCAAGCGCTTTGAACATCGCCTCGGCGCGTGTCCAATCCTCAAATGTGTCGATATCCTGTACGCGCCAACGGGGCAGGATAACCGGATGAGTGTCAGGGCCGAACATCTGGCCTCCGGCGCGCCAATCCTGTGGCCGTGCCCAATAAAACTGGCCGGCATCGTGATAGGCTTCGGTTAAATCCTGCGAACGGGTTTTGGCATGTTCGGGGTGAAACATTTCAAGCCCGCCTTCAGGGCGCATTTTAACCGCGCGCTGAATGGGAAAGGCAAAGCTGGTGACCGGAAAGGCGAATTTATGGGTTTCCAACGCCTTCAGCCCGATCCGTATATCCTTAACATCAACAAACGGCGCGGTGGCATATAAGCAGCACACAGCATCGAACTGCCCGCCATTTTCAGTAAGCGTGTCAATTGCGTGGATCACTACTTCGCCAGTGGTGGAAAAATCATCCGAGATATTTTGTGGCCGCATAAACGGCACCTCGGCCCCCGCTGCACGCGCAACATCGGCGATTTCAACATCATCGGTTGAAACAATAATCCGATCAAAACACCCCGCCTTTTGTGCGGCTTCGATAGACCATGAAATCATCGGTTTACCGCAGAAATTACGGATGTTTTTACGCGGGATACGCTTTGATCCGCCACGGGCCGGAATGAGGCAAATATTCATGCCAAGGCCGCCTTGATCGCATCCACCACCTGTTGTTGATCAGCGTCGGTTAACCCCGGATATAAAGGTATGGAAATGGCGCTGCTGTAATAGGCTTCGGCATTGGGAAACATCCCGGCTTTAAACCCGCGCTTGCGCCAATAGGGCTGTAGATGCACAGGAATATAATGCACGTTCACGCCAATATCCGCCGCGCGCAGCGCATCAAAAACTGCGCGGCGCTGATCGGGTTCAACACGTATCACATATAGATGAAATGCCGAATAGGCCCCGTCCAGTTTGCCGGGCCGTTTCAATGGCAAGTTTCCCAGCATCGCGTCATAGCGCCTGGCAATTTCATTGCGCCGCGCCACATATTCAGCCAGTCGCGTCAATTGCGTCACGCCAAGCGCGGCCTGTAGCTCCGTCATCCGGTAATTCAGGCCCAACTCAACCTGTTGATAATACCAACTGCCATCGCTATCGCCCTCCATCAGATCAGGATCACGGGTCACGCCATGGCTGCGAAACAGCCCCATGCGCTGTGCCAGTTCTGCATTATTCGTGGTGGCCACGCCGCCCTCGGCTGTGGTGACAATTTTTACTGGATGAAAGCTGAACACGGTGATGTCACTATGCGAACATGCACCCACCGCAACACCGTTCAATGCGCCGCCAACGGCGTGGCTGGCATCTTCGATCACCCGCACGCCGTATTGTTTGGCCAAAGCGCCAATTGCGGCCATATCGCAAGATTGCCCGCACATATGCACCGGCATGATAATTTTAGGAAGTTTGCCCGCCGCCTCGGCCGCCGCCAGCTTATCCGCCAGCGCCTCCACCGACATATTAAAGGTATCCCCGTCAATATCGACAAAATCCACATCGGCGCCGCACAACAGCCCGACATTGGCGCTGGCCACAAATGTAATCGGAGACGTCCACAAAATATCGCCCTTGCCCAGCCCCAGCGCCAAACAGGCGATATGCAATGCCGAGGTGGCCGAATTCACCGCCACCGCATGGGCGGCACCGGTTGCAGCGCAAATCGAGGCTTCAAATGCAGGAACCTGCGGGCCTTGAGTTAGGAAATCGGATTGCAAAACCTCGACCACATGATCGATGTCGGCTTGGGTGATATCCTGACGGCCATAAGGGATCATGCGGTTTTAACCATGTCCAAAAACGCATCGTGGGTTAGCCAATCGGTGTTGGTGCCGGAATCGTATTGAAAGCCTTCGCTAACCGGCACACCGGTTTCGCCAAGATTGCTTTTTGAAAAATCGGCCTTATCGGCAAATTGAATTGTGGGTTTAATCACAAAATGCTTTTCAAATTCAAGCGTTAGGTGGCTATCATCAGCGGGGCACATGACTTCGTGCAGCTTTTCACCGGGGCGGATGCCGATGATTTTATGAGGTAGGTCAGGGGCAAGGGCCTTGGCCAGTTCAACCGTATTCATGGATGGGATTTTAGGCACAAAAATCTCGCCGCCATGCATCCTCTCAAAATTTGTCAGCACAAAATCAACGCCATCCTGGAGCGTGATCATAAACCGCGTCATTTCCGTGTGGGTGATCGGTAATTCAGACGCCCCTTGGGAAATCAGTTTTTGAAAAAATGGCACAACCGATCCGCGTGATCCAACCACATTGCCATAACGCACCACCGCAAACCGTGTAGGCCGCGAACCGACCATATTATTCGCTGCCACAAACAGTTTATCTGAGGCCAGTTTGGTTGCGCCATAAAGATTGGCTGGATTGGCCGCCTTGTCGGTGGATAGGGCAATCACCTTTTGCACCCCCGCCGCAAGCGCTGCTTTAATCACGTTTTGCGCCCCGTCGATGTTGGTTTTGATACATTCCATCGGGTTATATTCGGCCACTGGAACGTGTTTCAGGGCGGCCGCGTGGATCACATAATCCACCCCGTCCATCGCCTCAAGCAGGCGTTCACCATCGCGCACATCACCGATGAAATACCGCATTTGTGGCGCGTCATGGGTTTGGGCCATTTCATATTGTTTTAGCTCGTCACGGGAATAGATGATGATCTTGTTTGGCGTAAAACGCGCCAACAGGGTTTCCACGTATTTTTTGCCAAAGGATCCCGTGCCACCGGTGATCAGGATATTTTTATTGTTGAACATAGTCTCGCCTAAAACTGGCCCAATTGGGCGGTTGCCACCGGATTACAACGCTCTGTTAGGTTTTGCCATAGAAAACTCGAATTCAGGCACCAAGGCGATCTGTAGGGTGGGCCGGGTCTGTGGCACAGCCGCAGGTTCGCCCGCAGGTTCGCCCGCAGGTTCGCACACCGTGATTTTGCCACCAAGCCCCGCGCGAACGGAGGGGGAACCCCGCTGGATGGCAGTTTTTGCATACACTTGCCATACACTTGCCATACGTTTGCCATACGTTTGCCATACGTTTGCCATACAGCAGTTTTGGCGCTTTTTGCGCCGATTTTTCTACACTGGAAGCGGCGTGGTTTTGAACACGGTGCGCAAAGCAAAAGACGATTGCATCCGCGCAACCCCGGGCAAGCGCGCCAGATAACGGCGGTGAATGCGCGCGAAATCTTCGGTATCTTGGGCCACTACTTTCAGCATATAATCCGCTGTGCCAGCCATCAAATGGCACTCCAGAACATCGGGGATCTTGG
>CAMZKY010000256.1 GCA_947311455.1 uncultured Marinosulfonomonas sp.
GGCACAGGCCGCAGAGCTTAAACTGGCGGTCACAACCTCGTTTTACAATTCCGGCCTGTCCGAAATTTTGCTCCCGCAGGTCAAAACCGATATTGGTCTGGATGTGCAACTGATTGTGGTCGGCACGGGTCAGGCCTTGCGACTGGGGCAAGCCGGGGATGTAGATGCGATACTGGTGCATTCGCGCAAAGCAGAAGATACATTCTTGGCCGCGGGGTTTGGCACCCATCGGCGCGAAATTATGTATAATGATTTTGTCTTGGTTGGGCCGTCGGATGATCCTGCCCGAATTGCCGGGTCGGCCAATGTGGTTACCGCCCTGACCCGCATCAAAATCGCGCAGGCCCCGTTTATCAGCCGCGGCGATGATAGCGGCACTCACAAGAAAGAACGAGCGCTGTGGGACTTGGCGGGTATTTCGGAAAGCGATTTGAACAGCTCTTGGTATAAGGCGGCAGGGGCGGGCATGGGCGCAACCCTGAATGTGGCCAGCGGAATAAATGCCTATGTGCTGACAGATCGGGCAAGCTGGCTGAATTTTGGCAACAAAGGTGATCTGGCGCTGCTTTATGCAGGCGATCCGCTTTTGTTTAATCAATATGCGTTTATTCCCGTCAATCCAAAGCGGCACCCCCATGTGAAATATGAGTTGGCAATGGCGCTGGAAAACTGGCTAACAGGGCCAAAATCGGAAGAGTTGATTTCAAATTATACAATTAACGGCGAAACATTGTTTACCTTTAACGCGGGCGCAAAGAAACCCGAAATGTAACAGATTGGCCGGTTCCGGGTGCATAAGTCCTGATTGAAGCGGGGCACGGAAAGGGTTGCTAAGAGATGCCATTGGGCAATTCCAAGAATTCTCGCAAAAATCCGCCTTGGTATGGCCAAAATCAGCCATATCCACGGCAGTTTATCCACCACATAAGGCACATACAACGCTGCTGGCCATGATGGCACAAAACTTGTGACGGCATACATTGTCAGTGCGAGGGGCGTCTATATCATTGAAATAACGCATTAATCCTGACATCTTGAAGCTCTATGTCGTGATGGAATATCAAGAATCTATTCAATTGTATTTGTCAAAACTCAAATGCGATTGCCCTATACCATTGTACCGTTTGAAAATGACTTGTTGCGGATTCAGAAATTTACTCACATCATCTAGCCAATGTATTTGCCCCCTACACAAAGTGTTGCGTCTGTCCTATAAGGGCTGTGGATAACTCACAACAAAGTCAATGGAGACGCCATGCGCTGCCCATATTGTGGAAATATTGATACTCAAGTTAAAGATTCTCGGCCCGCCGAAGATCATGTTGCCATTCGCCGCCGCCGGTATTGCCCGGCCTGTGCGGGGCGGTTTACATCTTATGAACGCGTTCAGTTGCGCGATTTGGTGGTGATCAAATCAAACGGACGCCGCGAAGATTTTGGCCGTGATAAGCTGGAGAGATCCATCCGGATTGCCCTGCAAAAACGCCCGATTGAACCGGAACGGATGGATCAAATGATATCTGGCATTGTGCGCCGTTTGGAAAGCATGGGGGATACAGATATTAAATCCGAAGTGATCGGCGAAATCGTTATGGAATCGCTGGCGCGGATTGATACGGTGGCCTACGTGAGATTTGCGTCCGTTTACAAAAACTTCCAGGAAGCAGATGACTTTGACAAGTTTGTTAGCGAGTTGCGACCAAAGGACCAGACCGAAGAATGAGACTGGCAAAAATTTAACCAAAGGCTCCGTTTTCGGGGCCTTTTTTTATGCCAGTTTGTCGCGTTGATATCTTGTGGATATGGTATAGTTATAAGTCGATAACAAAAACTAGGAAAAATTATGTCCAATATAGTATCAAAGGGGATGAAAGCCATTGCTGCGTTTGCTTTTGTTTTCGGAATTGTCAGTATTGTCAAAGGCGGCAGCGTGGTTTTTGGCCCGCAATCCGCGCGCGACGCGGTTGGTGCATTTGTGCCATTTGTGGTGAAATTTAATATGGTCGCTGGCGTGTTTTACGCATTGGCGGCCATTGGGATTTGGCAGGGCAAAGCCTATGCTACAAAAATTGCGAAATGGTTGGTGATCTCGACAGGCGTTGTGGCCGCTGCGTTTGCTGTTCATGTGTTTTTGGGCGGGGCGTATTCGATGCAAACAGTTGGTGCGCTGCCGCTGCGGATCGGGTTTTGGATGATTGTGTGCTTTATGCTGCGGCGCGCCGCACGCTAGCCAATTTGCCAGCACCGCCATTTTACGGCTCTTGACTGACTTTTTGTGGGTGAAATGAAATGTGTTAACAACAACCGTTAAACTGGTTTAATGGATGTTGTTAACTGTTTGGAACGATCAAAACATCCAGATAAAATTATACGGGCGGGGATGTATGCAGGGGCTTTAAACCGCATTTCGGAAAATCAGCGCCACAAATAGGCGTAACTTGCGAACACGCCTTGTAGTTTTGCCAATGCTCGTGTGGCTGGGCGCGCGTTTGGCAAAGGGGATTGCAAGCGTTCAACCACCACTTCTGGTGGGCAAGGTGATTTGGTGATTGGATCAAAGTAGCGTGGATATTCGATCAATGTGGCATGTCCCAATCCCAGTAAAGATGGCCGCGCAGTTCTGCGCGACGGGGCGTGAACCAGATCAGTTGTTAACCCCCATCCGCCATAAAACGGCATGCCAAGGCAGGTTACGGATTTTCCACGGATCAACGCTTCAAACCCCAATAGCGAGGTGAGTGTCCAGACGGCATCTATTTCGTTAATCAGGGCAACAGGATCAGTTTTGTCGAGAATCAAATCGGCATATAATTCGGCGTTGTTTCGCGAAATTATACCCTGCCGCAATCCGGCTTCTACATCTGGATGCGGTTTAAACAAGATCACCGCATCAGGATTTTCAGCACGGGTGCGTTTTAACAGATCAAGATTGGTGCAAATGTTCGAGCAGCCTTTCTGGATTGAGGCGTCATCTTCTACCTGACCAGGCACCAAAATGCGATAACCTTTTGGCAGATCGGGAAGGGTAGGGGTGCCGATATTGTATTTGCTAAGCTTGCCACGAATAACCGCGTTTAGCAGTCTTTCGGCGCGATTAATCGCGTGTTGCGGTAAATTGGGCGCAGCATTGATCAGCTGCTCCAAACGGCTAGGGCGGCTGGGATCATAATAAATGCCCAGATCATCCGTCACCAAAGACAGCGGCGCGTTCAGCGTTGCGCCCAGCCCCCGAGAGCGTAAAAACCCGTCTTCGACCCGCAAAAGCGGCGTGTCTTTTGGCGCGCAACTTTCTTTGCTGGACCACACCATAATTGACCGATTTTTAACACGATCATGGGCTTTCACCGGATCATTGATGAATTTTATCTTTTTGATTTGGCCGTAAAATTCCTGTAACGGCGCGCGTTTCCAAAGGCGCATTCCCAAAGCGATATAGCCGTTTTTGTCTTGTCTATAGGCACGGGTTTGGGCCTCAAGCGTGTCGATCACGGTTTCGATTTCGCACAGACAATCGCGGTAAGGATCATACCATTTCGGATACAGGATCATTGCCGCTGCGAAAAGCTGCGCGCGGGTCAGGTTTCGTTGACGGCGGGCCAAGGGCATTTCATCACTGGTTAATCCCCAGCCAGCGTAAAACGGCTGGCCAAAAATGCGCGGTTTATGTCCGGCCAAGATTGCCTCAAACCCCAGCTGTGACGACACAGTATAAACAGCCACAGCCCCAGCCAATAAATGCCACGGCGAAATTGGTGCATCGCACAGGCTGATCCGGTCATTGGTGTCTGCTACGGAGTAATATCCTGCGCGCGTGCCCGCGTTGGTTTCAGGGTGGGTTTTGATCAGGATTCTTGCGCCAGGGTTTTCCTCTTGGGCAAAAACCAGCATTTCTTGAAACCGCGCACGATCAGCGTTTGAACTGGTGACGGAGGCATCTTTTTCGGTTTGATCGATCACCAAAACATAGCCGGCGGGGGGGGCAGGGAGATCGGGATCAAAGCTGTTATATTTTGATAAATGCAAATTTTTCAAGCGATCCATCGCTGTTCGGGCGCGGTTTAATAATGCCGTGTCATCAAGGGGGTGTTTGGCCAGTAGGGTTTCAAGATCCGTGACGGTGGCGGGATCAAAATGCACGCCGCCTGTATCCAGAAACAAGCCAAGCGGCGGCTCGCCATTGCTGCGGCCCGGGTGGACAGAACGCAAAAACGCATCTTCGACACGCAGGATCGGTGCATTGGTGCGGGCTGAAATGGCCTCGCCGCGCGGCGATGTCGGGCTTTTTCCCCAAACACCAATCATGTCTGATTTTCCGGGTTTGCCGATCTTGATATCGTAGCCGGACAAGTGCAGGATGCGGCGCAATCGGGATTGGGTTAAAAACCCGCCATTGTAAATATAAAGCCGCCGCCGGGTTTCCTCGGCAGCGGCTTTATCTGTATTATAAACGTTGGGCATCAGCGCCTTAGAGGCTGCCTGCCGCCGATGAAAGCGTATTTGCGGTTGCCAATGTGCCCGTGATTGCAGCCAGAGTTTTGCTCCATTGGGTGAATGGTGCTTCGGTTACGTAAACCGTATCGCCATCGCGAATAAGGAAATCACGCGCCTCGAACATGCCCGTTGGTTCGGTTAGATCAAGCACATAAACCATGCGCTGTGTGCCGATGATATCGTCGCGGCCCAAAACGGCTTTGGCGATTTCTTCAGGCTCGTTTCTAAAGACAAACACACCGGTTGGATCAGCCGAGGTAGAGCTTAGGCCGCCCACTTGGGCAATCGCTTCGATAGCGGATAAGGTTTGCGTTTCAAACACAACGCGGTTTTGGGATCCGGTTGCCCCCAACGCGGTATAGGCGCGGGTGTCTTTTTCAACCAATATCCGATCACCACTGCGCAGCGCGATATCAACTTTGGGATGTTTATAAAGATCTTGAAACCAGATATGCCAAAGTTACGGTCATTCGTGGCTCTAAACGTGGGCATATCTGGTTTCAAGATCTTTATAAACATCCCAAACTTGATATCGCGCTGCGCAGCGGTGATCGGATATTGGTTGAAAAAGACACCCGCGCCTATACCGCGTTGGGGGCAACCGGATCCCAAAACCGCGTTGTGTTTGAAACGCAAACCTTATCCGCTATCGA
>CAMZKY010000257.1 GCA_947311455.1 uncultured Marinosulfonomonas sp.
TATCCAAGTATCCTTTCAGCCATTTCGCGCGTATCCCCTGATAGCGTTTCAATGCCCAATATCTTTCGCAATTGCGTTTGCATCAGATTTTGCCGTGCTGTGTCATATCGGCGCCACGTTTGGAACGCGGCGCTTAGGCGGGCGGTGGTTTGGGGATTGATCTTGTCTAACTTGATCAACCAATCGGCCAACAGCGCATAAGACTCCCCCGATGGGTGGTGAAAACCGGCTTGATGGTTGGCTAATGCGCCAAACACCGCACGGAAACGATTGGGGTTTTCCATATCAAAATCCGGGTGTCTGGTTAGGTCACGGGTGATAGCGGCGGTTCTATTCGGGGCGGATTGCAGGATCTGGATGCCAAACCATTTATCCATCACCAGACGATCTGTGGCCCATTGGCGTTCAAAGGCATGCAATTGATCTTGTCCTTGATTCACCGATAATAGCGCGTTTAACGCGGCGAATTGCTGGGTCATGTTGTCGGCGGTTTCATATTGCATTCGCGCTTGATCTGCATCGTCCAGCCGTGACAGCATTAACAGTGCCACATTGCCCAAATCCCGTTTGCCAGCCGATGCCGCATCGGGGGAATAGGGGCCTTCGACGATCATGGATTGATAAATTGCCGCCCAATTTGTGTTGGGGGCCTGTGCCAAGGCCTGTTTCCAGTCTTGCACGGCCTGATAAATCGCCATCGGATCAGGGGTATGGCCGGATTCATACAGAGATTGGGCAAGATCATCCTGTGAGGGATGTTGAAGCAGCAAGGCACGATAATCCGGTGTAAGGGTTTGATCCTGCGCCAACTGCCCGATAACCTGTAAATAGTCGGCAGGTGGCGCGGCTTTGTTCAGCACCATATCAAGGATTACCTCGCGGCTAAGATTGCGTCCGGCCTCCCATTTGTTGAAACTGTCTGCGTCGTGGGCCAAAAGGAACAAGCGTTCATCGCGGCTGGTTACGCGTTCCAGAATCACAGGGGCGGAAAATCCGCGCAGGATTGAGGGCACGGGTTTTGCTGCCAGATTTTCGAATACAAAGCTTTGTTTCTCCTGGGTCATTTCCAACACCCGGGTTGGCAGCACCTCATCGCCATTGGCCGCCAATAGCCCGATGGCGATTGGAATGACTTGCGGCTGTTTCACATCCTGCCCCGGGGTTGGCGGGGTGTTCTGAGTAAAAGTTAGCGTATAAGTGCCCTCGCTGAAATCTTCGTGCATTGTCAGGCGTGGGGTGCCGGATTGGGAATACCAGCGGGAAAATTGGGTCAGATCACGGCCCGTGCTGTCTTGAAACACCGCTAACCAATCCTCGATCGTCACAGCCTGCCCGTCATGGCGTTCAAAATATAGATCAAGCGCCTTTTTATAAGCCGCGTTGCCAACAAGAGTTTTTAACATCCGCACCACTTCGGCGCCTTTTTCATAGATTGTGGCGGTGTAGAAATTGTTGATCTCAACAAAACTGTCGGGGCGCACGGGATGGGAAAGGGGGCCTTGATCTTCGCGAAACTGGCGGGCGCGCAGTTGCAAAACGTCGTTGATGCGTTTGACGTCGGCCCCGCGCACATTCGAGGTAAAGGATTGATCGCGAAACACGGTCAAACCCTCTTTAAGACACAGCTGAAACCAGTCGCGGCAAGTGATGCGATTGCCTGTCCAGTTATGAAAATATTCATGAGCAATGATGCCTTCGATGCGTTCAAAATTTGCATCCGTTGCCGTTTCAGGACTGGCCAACACGCAAGAAGTGTTGAATATGTTCAAGCCTTTGTTCTCCATTGCGCCCATATTGAAGTCATCGACGGCCACAATGTTGAATAAATCCAAATCGTATTCACGGCCATAAACGTCTTCGTCCCATTTCATCGATAGTTTTAACGCCCCCATTCCAAAGGCGCATTTATTGATATCGTCCGGGCGCACCCAGATATTCAGATCAACACAGCGCCCGGATTTGGTTGTGAATTTATCAGCATGATTGCGTAGATCACCCGCCACCAGCGCAAACAAATAGGCCGGTTTGGGCCAAGGATCGTGCCATTCTGCCCAGCCCGCGCCTTGTGCCGTCTGGTTGCCGTTTGATAACAGAACAGGCAGGTCGCTTTCAATGCGCACGCTGAAAACCGACATCACATCGGGGCGGTCGGGGTAATAGGTGATACGGCGAAACCCTTCGGCCTCGCATTGGGTGCAATACATGCCGTTTGACATATAAAGCCCCTCAAGCGCAGTGTTGGTTTGGGGCGCGTGTTCAACCTCGCATTCAAACAGGAACGGTTTGTTGGGCACGGCGCAGGTTAGGCCGCTGTCGGTAACGTTTGGCTGCACTGGCGCACCATCGATTTTGCACCAAAGCAGTTTGATATGTTCCCCATGCAAAAAGAAAACGTCCGACGCCGCATCCGGATTTGGCACAAACCTGATTTTTGAAATAACGCGGGTTTCATTTGGAGAAAGTTTGAAGATCAAATCGACGTTTTCCACCAAAAATGCAGGCGGTGTGTAATCGGAAAGAAAAATGGTTTTTTGGGTGGTATCTTGCATGGGGTTTTCCTTTTTTATTGCAGGTATATGACGCCGTGCATGGGGGATGTGCAAGGCTTGCCGATCGCACAATGTTGATTTTCAAGTTTTTCCTGAAACAGCAAAGGATATTGCACCGTTGATACAGACGCATCTGCGCCTCTATCGTAAACCCATTGGAACTCAGTAATTCTGGGTATTGGTAATATAATATTACCAATGCTATATGTTTGCGATGCGCGGCGCCCATTTCCGACGGTGTGGGACGAATAAGGAAGAACGACATGACACAATTTATCGACATGCATGGATTGAAAGTTGATCCGGTACTTGCAGAATTTATCGACACCCGTGCGCTGATCGGAACGGGCGTTCAAAGCGATGCGTTCTGGAAGGGGTTTGCGGATCTTGTGCATGATCTAGGCCCAAAGAACCGCGCATTGCTGAATATTCGTGCTGAAATGCAAGGCCGAATTGATGAATGGCATCGGGCGCGGCGCGGACAAACGGTTGATCCCGAGGCTTACCAAACATTCCTGCATGATATCGGTTATCTAGTGCCCCAAGGTGATACGTTTACGATTGATACCAGCAATGTTGATCCCGAAATCGCCAAACTTGCCGGCCCTCAGCTTGTGGTTCCAATTACCAATGCGCGTTTTGCCTTGAATGCCGCCAATGCGCGTTGGGGCAGTTTATATGATGCGCTTTATGGGACTGATGCAATGGGGCAGGCCCCTGCGAGAAAGGCTTTTGATCCTGCGCGCGGTGCGCAAGTCGCCAATTGGGTGAAATCATTTCTTGATAAGGCGCTGCCAATAGAGAGTTGTAACTGGGCAGGTTTGATCGAAATCCATGGCTCTGAAAAGGGCCTGACACTTACATCAAAGGATGCGCCCAAGACTTTGAAAAATCCGGCGCAGTTTGTCGCCTTTGACCCCAAATCCGGCGATCTTGTGTTTAAAAATAACGGCTTACATATTCGCTTGCAGTTTGATGATACTGCCCCAGTTGCCACAGCCGATCCGTTGGGCATTTCAGATGTAATTGTTGAATCCGCACTTTCAACGATTATGGATTGCGAAGATTCCGTCGCCGTTGTGGATGGCCAGGACAAGGTGCAGGCCTATGAAAACTGGTTGGGATTGATGCAAGGAAACCTGTCGCATGATATGGTTAAAAACGGTAAGGAAATCACCCGCGTCTTGAATGAGGATCTGGAATTTCAAGGGGTAAATGGTGCGCCATACCCATTGAAAGGCCGCGCGCTTATGTTGATCCGCAATGTCGGGCATCTGATGACAAATCCGGCGATTGTTGATCGTGATGGACATGAAATTGGCGAAGGATTGATGGATGCGATGATCACCACCTTGATCGCCATGCATGATCTGAAAAAAACAGATGGGCGGCGCAATTCGATAGCGGGGTCTGTTTACGTGGTAAAACCAAAAATGCACGGCCCGGATGAAGTGGCGTTTACAGACGAAATTTTCACCCGTGTTGAGCAGATTTTGGGCCTGCCGAAAAATACGGTAAAATTGGGCATCATGGATGAGGAGCGGCGCACCAGTGCCAATCTGATGGAATGTATTCGCGCCGCAAAACATCGCGTTGCCTTCATCAATACCGGATTTCTGGATCGCACGGGGGATGAAATCCACACCTCGATGGAAGCCGGGCCGATGGTGCCCAAAGGCCAGATGAAAAGTGCCAAATGGATTGCCGCCTATGAGGATCGAAATGTTGAAATCGGTCTGGCGTGTGGTTTGCAAGGCAAAGCCCAAATAGGCAAAGGCATGTGGGCGATTCCCGATCAAATGCATGAAATGCTATCGGTCAAATCGGGCCACCTTAATGCGGGGGCAAACTGCGCATGGGTGCCTAGCCCCACAGCGGCCACTTTGCACGCCACCCATTACTTCCAGATTGACGTATTTGCTGTGCAAAATCAGCTGAAAAACAAACCGCGCACAGGTCTGGATGATTTGTTAACTATTCCTCTGGCGGAGGGCGTGAACTGGACGCAATCTGAAATCAATGCGGAAATTGAAAATAACGCCCAAGGCATTCTGGGCTATGTGGTGCGTTGGATTGATCAGGGGATCGGCTGTTCAACGGTGCCCGATATTCATGACGTTGGCTTAATGGAAGATCGCGCAACCTGCCGTATTTCCTCGCAAGCCTTGGCAAACTGGCTGCATCACGGCGTTGTCGATGAGGCCCAAGTCATGCAGGCGTTCAAAAAGATGGCCGCCGCGGTGGATCAGCAAAACGCCAATGATCCGCTTTATCGCGCTATGGCGCCGCAGTTTCAGTCTGTCGCATTTCAGGCGGCCTGTGATCTGGCTTTCAAAGGGCGTGTCCAGCCTTCGGGCTATACCGAACCAGTGTTGCATGCGCGTCGTCTTGAATTGAAACGGAATAGTTAGGTCTACGCCCTAGTCCTTTGTCTGTTGGGGGCTGGACGCTGGCGGGCATGTAAAGCTGTTTTGCGTCACCACGGTGCCTGAATCGCTCGGACGGTTCGGGATCGCCCATGGCAAGGCTTATGGGGCGGTTATGCTGTGCCTGTGCCCGGTAGCGTTCTGGTGCAAAATTCCGAGAAAAAAACAATAGGGGTGGTCGAGGTTACCAGTGATACTGCGAACAATGACGAGCACGCGGCTGTTGCGGGGATCGTTGCCGCCGATTTGGTTGCAAGCCCCTGAACTTATGTTGAAGATTGCACACCAAACCCGCTAATTGTGCGGCTTCGTGCGAATACATATGGGCAAAATTTGATTACACATATATTTGTGAAAGTTTAAAAAGGTGCACCATGTCTCGTCCGATTATTGGAATTATCGCAAACCCCACTTTGGTAGGGGATGATTATCCGACATTCGCAAGCGGTGATATGAATGTAAATGCCATCGGCCATGTTGCCGAATGCATGCCTGTTTTAATTCCTGCCGATGCAAGGCTGGTCAATGCAGAAGATCTGCTGGATCGCTTTGACGGTTTTTTGTTCACCGGCGGTCGCCCCAATGTTCATCCCGAAGAATACGGCGAGCAAGCCACAGAAGCCCATGGTGAATTTGATCGCTGCCGTGATCAGCTTACATTGCCATTGATCCGTGCTTGCGTAACACGCGGCCAGCCTATTTTTGGAATATGCCGTGGTTTTCAAGAGGTTACAGTGGCCATGGGCGGCACGCTATACCCTGAAATCCGTGATCTGGAAGGGCGGATGAATCACCGGATGCCGCCCGATGGTACGTTGGATGAAAAATTTGCGCTGCGCCACAAGGTTAAATTTGAAACTGGCGGCGTTTATGAGCGATTGCTGGGGGATGGTGTGGTGATGACCAACTCTTTGCATGGGCAAGGTATAAAAGACGCTGGGCCAAATGTTGTTATTGATGGTTATGCGCCTGATGGAACGCCAGAAGCGATTTACGTGCGCGACGCCGCCGGTTTTACCTTGGCCGTTCAGTGGCATCCTGAATACAATGCGCAAAATGATCCGGTTTCGCGGCCATTGTTCACAGCCTTTGGGGATGCCGCGCGCGCGTGGCAGCAGGGGCATCAGAATTCAGAGTTGAAATCTGCCTGATCTTAAGTTTGCCTACTGGGATTCATTCATTGATCGAAATTCGATCCTTCGTCGGACCGGATCGCCTTAAGTTCAGCCAAATGACGGATATCTTGCTCTGGATAGCTTTCCAGTTGTTGCGCGGTTTTTTCCGCGATGTCATCTGATAATATGCGCAAATGCTGTCCGGTTTGAAGCGCCCGAATGCATGGCGTAGCGGGCATGCGGGCAATAGCGATGGATACCCCCATGCAAACCCCAGGCCGTGGGATCGGGGGTATATGGCCCCGTTAAGATGCCGGAATTATTGGCATCTACCAGTCATAAATCCGATGCCTTTATCCAGCTGAAATACATCTGATTTGGCTTCATCAAAAACTGGGTGCCATCATTGTTTACGGCAAAGAAAAAATGATTGGCCACGCCAATGATTGGCCACGCCTTCGTGCATATTTAGGCGTGCCGCCCAACGAAATGCCGCGGCCAGATTAATCCGGTCTTGTGAATGGTTCAGGTTTGGTTGGGGCATAGTGGAATTTCCAAATTTGGTTTTGCTGAACATAAGCATGAGTTTTTGTGAAGCCGAGAAAAAGTAAAAAATTCCAGTGCAAAAGATTTGACCAAGCTAAAGCATTTTTACGCCGCCCTAATTGTCCTACTGTCCTAGGGGAGTAGGGCAATAGAGAAACGTAAAATACGCAATAATAACAACTGGATAAGACGTTAAGTGAATGTATATTCCTTGGGTGGAAGGAAGATGCAAAAGGCTTGGAAGAACATAGTGAAATCTAGGGAAATAGCAAAAAAGGGCGAAAAAATTGCCCTTTTTATACTTTTAAACGCATCGAATTTGGTTTGGTTTACCCCCGGCGTCGGCGCCCACCACTACGCCGGCCACGCGCGCCAGCTTCAACTTCTCCAGCCTTCAAGGGTGGTTTATTGGTTCTGATCCACGTTGCCCCATGTGGGTCATTGTTGGTCAGGAAATTTGCGGCACGGATGGCTTCCATTTCTTTGCCTGATCTTGGCTTGGTTGATCCCATGCCGGTGATATTGGCCAATAATTCGGGATCAATATCGGCAGGCACAATAATACCCGCTGCGGCCAGCTCTTCCAGTTTGGCTTCGATTTTCTTTGGGCCGATTGGCAAGGCCACAGGGTTCATAATTGCCGATGTCATCCCCGCCGCCATTGCCATTGGCAAAAAGGCGTTATTTATGCCGTGGCGATTGGGCAGGCCAAACGAAATGTTTGACGCGCCGCATGTGGTATTCACGCCCAGTTCCTCGCGCAAACGCCGCACCAGCGCAAACACTTGCAATCCGGCTGTGCCCATTGCCCCGATTGGCATCACCAAAGGATCAACCACAATATCATGGGCCGGAATGCCGAAATCGGCGGCACGTTGCACGATCTTTTTGGCCACTTCAAAGCGCACATCAGGATCTTCGGAAATGCCCGTGTCATCGTTGGAAATGGCCACTACTGGCACATTGTATTTCTTGATCAAAGGCAGGATTGCCTCAAGGCGATCTTCTTCGCCAGTGACGGAATTGATCAATGGGCGCCCCTCAGCCACGGCCAAGCCAGCCTCAAGCGCCGCGGGAACCGAGCTGTCGATGCACAAAGGCACATCCACCAATCCTTGCACGATTTCAAGAACCTTGCGCATCAAAGGCGGTTCGGTTTCGTTGGGGTTCGGGTTTGAATTGTAAACCACACCCGCGTTGATATCCAGCATCGTTGCCCCGCAGGCGACTTGGGCCAGCGCGTCTTTTTCAACGGTGGAAAAATCGCCAGCCTCAAGCTCGCGCGCCAATAGTTTACGCCCCGTAGGGTTGATCCGTTCGCCAATCACACAGAACGGTTGATCAAAGCCGATAATGGCGGTTTTGGATTTACTTTCGACAATGGTGCGGGTCATGAATATGTCCTTATTCGGGATTGGCCGGAACGGTAGATTGCCCACCGTGTTCAATGGCCCAGTTTGCGTTGGTTTTAATACCACCCAGCGGAAAGAAATGCACCCGCTCGATGTTGGAATTGGGGTTTGCAGCCTTATGCGCGGCCAGTTCGTTCAGAACGTCATTGGGGGTGAAGGGCAGCAACAGTTTGGTCACATCCTTGGCGCGCCGTGTTAGCACCCGCAGGGAAGGGCCAACACCACAAGCGATGGAGAATTTCACCAGCGTTTGTAATTTGGCAGGGCCCGCGATACCGATATGGATCGGAATATCGATATTTGCCTCTTGCAAGGCGTCAGCCCAGGCGATGATTGGTTTGGCTTCGAAGGCAAATTGTGTGGCCAGTGCCATTTTGGCATCTGTGCGGTTGAAAAAATCCTGTTTCCAGCGAAGCGCGGCCATGACGTTTTCATCAGATCCGTCAGGATCAATATCTTTATTGCCTTCGGGATGGCCGGCCACATGCAGGCGCTTAAACCCGGCGGCGTCAAACAATCCGGTATCCAACAGCTGCATCGAATCCTCAAAATCACCATGTGCTGTATTCAGACCGCCCGCCAATAGCAGCGCTTGTTTCACGTCAGCTTCGCCCTGATAGCGGTTGATCCAGTCTTGCAACGTCGCTTTGTCTTTGATGATGCGCGCCGGAAAGTGCGGCATTACCTTATAACCTTGTGCATTCAAACGTGCGGCGGTTGCGATCATGTCGTCAATCGGGGTGCCTTCGAGATGGGCAATATATACCCGCGTGCCCGCTGGCAGCAATGTGGTAAAGTCGTCAATCTTGGCCGCTGTGCGCGGCATTACCTCAATCGAATAGCCTTGAAGAAAGGCTTCAAGATCCGCATTCACCGGTGAAAATGCTTCAACCGTTTTTCTTTTAAACTGCAATAGCGACATGATCGTCTCCAATATGGCTTGCGGGGCTAGGCCCATCCGTCATTTGCAATCAGTTTCTTGATCCGTGCCACATCATATTCCACATCCAGTCGCGCCGCCTCGGCCGCAGCGATGTCTGTGTCTGTCCCGTCGATCACATAAGGATCGGCGCGACGCCATTCTGCAAGATACGCATCTGTGCCCGCGGCACCGGTTTTCATCGCGGCGCGGTCGATGGCTTGCTCGAAACGCTCGGGCAATTGCACCTTGGCTGCACGACGTCCTTTGCCCACAATAACCTGGGCCGGGATGTCACGCCAAAAAACGATGGTCACATTGGGCATAAACTGATTCCTCTCATGCGTATCCTTACGCGCCATAGGGCATTACCGACGCCTGTTTTCGACATCATGTCGCAGATCTGCGACCCGTAACTTACTGTTGATCTATCCACATTCATGGCCACAAGCCACCCGCGCGCCCCTGAAAAATCTTCATGTTTATTATGAATTCCGATTATTGGCACAAAACCATACTTGCGAAAGCAAACCAACGGGTCTACCGTTGGGTTAACTTGAAAAGGAGGGCGTGATTATGGCGCCCAAGCGTCCCACTGGTGCGGGCGCGTTCCCCAATGCGGTCGATACCCCCGCGCCCGACATACCAAATCAGGCCCCTTTATATGGTGCGCTTGATTTGGGAACAAACAGCTGTCGCATGTTGATTGCCCAACCTCAGGGGGGGCAATTTCGTGTGGTTGACAGTTTTTCAAAGTCTGTCCAATTGGGGGCGGGCCTTGAGTCGACGGGTCAGCTTAGCCGATCCTCGATCAAACGCACGGTGCAAGCCTTGCGCGTATGTCATCGTAAATTGCAACATCACGGGGTGACCCGCATGCGGCTTGTCGCAACCGAGGCTTGTCGGCGTGCCAATAATGCACGTGAATTCCATCGTTTGGTTAGGCGCGAAGTCGGCATCAATTTGGAAATCATCAAACCCGAAGAAGAAGCCCGTCTTGCGGTGGTGTCTTGTGCGCCGCTGGTATCGAATACCACCGATCAATTATTGGTGGTTGATATTGGTGGTGGATCAACGGAATTGGTTTGGATTGATATCTCGAAAATTCCGCGCCATGATCGGGCCAAGGCGATCATGGGGCTTCACGCAAGCTTTAAGGAAAGCACAACCGATTTTCCGGATGTGAAAGTTGTAGATTGGATTTCCGTGCCTCTCGGCGTGGCGACTTTGCGTGATATGTTTGATGATGTGGAAAATGATGCGGCACGATTTGCGTTGATGTCTTGCCACTTTGAAGAACACCTCACCGAATTTTCCCCCTATGACACGGAACAAACCAAAAAGGGCTTTCAGATCATCGGCACCTCGGGCACAGTAACAACTGTTGCCGCGTCGCATCTGGGCTTGAAACGCTATGACCGCAACAAAGTTGACGGGCTGGCGATGACCTCGGTGCAAATTGATGCGGTGGTTCGTGATTACCTAAGCCTTGGCCCCGAAGGGCGACGCAAAGATCCTCGGATTGGAAATGATCGTCAGGCGTTGATTATGTCTGGTGCTGCGATCTTGCAGGCGTTATTGCGGGTCTGGCCCACAGATCGTTTATCTGTGGCGGATCGCGGCTTGCGCGAAGGGCTGCTTTACTCTCAGATGAATGCCGATGGCGTTCTGGATAACGGATAGACCAATGGCCAAGAAACCAACCGGAAACAACAGCGGACGCGGACAGCGCGATTTGCGCACCAAAGTCAAAACCGCCAAGGGCCGCAAGCTTAGCTCAACCCTGTGGCTGGAGCGGCAGCTGAATGATCCTTACGTGAAAAAGGCGCAAACCGATGGCTATCGGGGCAGGGCGGCCTATAAAATTCTGGAGCTGGACGACAAATTCCGGTTTCTGGTGCCCGGCGCGCGGGTGGTTGATCTGGGCTGTGCCCCGGGGGGCTGGCTTCAGGTGGCGGTGCCGCGCATCAATGCGCTTGGCACCCGCACCAGTAAACCGGTGGGGCGGATTATCGGCATTGATCTGCAAGTGGTGGATCCGGTTGCCGGTGCCGAACTTCATGTGCTGGACTTTATGGAGGATGACGCGGATCTCAAGGTTAAAACCTGGCTTGGTGGCAAGGCCGATGTGGTGATGTCGGACATGGCGGCGGCCTCTTGTGGCCATAAACAGACCGACCATTTGCGCATCATGGCCCTGTGCGAAACCGCCGCGTGGTTTGCCTTTGACGTGCTGGAACAAGGCGGCACATTTGTGGCCAAAGTTCTGGCGGGGGGGGCCGAAGGGGATTTGCAAAAACTGCTGAAAGAAAAATTCACCAAAGTGATGCATGTCAAACCACCGGCCAGCCGCTCAACCAGTTCGGAAAAATTTGTGATCGCAACCGGATTTCGCGGGTAACCTGTTACATGCAACCCACTGATGAACGCGTCCAGCTATCCGCTAGCCGTGTTCCTCATCCAGCTCAACCAATCGGCTAGGAAGCAATTCACCGGTTTCACGCAGGATCGCATAGGCCATCATCGAAACAGCCGTGTTGATCTGCTTAAGGGCGCGCAGGGTTTCTTGGTGAATGTTGCTGGTTTCGATGCTTTCGGTCATCCCCTGACGCAAGCGCTCAAGGTGTTTGTGCTGTAATTCTTGCTCTACATCCCGAATTATTTCTTTTTCTTCAACAAGTTGGCGCGCGGCCTCGACGCTGCGTGTCATCAAAACATGCAATGACAATTGCACATTTGAAAGAACGCGATCGTGGAAATCACAAAGTTCTTTCCAGCCCTGGGGTGAAAAATGCAGCCCCTTATCGTTTACTTTCTTGCTGGCGCTTAGCATATTTTTGGCAATTACATCTGCGGCCGCTTCCAGGTTAATCGCCACAGAAGACAGTTCCATGCTGGCGTTGGTGTGTTCGGCAGCAAGTTCGTATTGATGCAATTTAGCCAAATAGATTTTAGTGCTAAAGTGCATTTTATTGATTTGGCTTTCGGTGGTTTTAATTGCATCAGCCGTTATCGGGTTCCATGTTTTATACAAACCCATGATCGGGGCCAGCATTTGTTCAATGGATTCACCGATATGAAGAACCTCGCGATTGGCACAGACCAAGGCACGCTCGGGCTGATCCAGAACGCTTTCATCCAGCGCCGAGATGCGGTCTGGCGAATAGTCTTCTGTCTCTTGAGCGTCGCTCAGAAACCCTTTGAGGATGTGTGTAAGCGGTTTAATCAAAGGAATACCGATGATTGTGATCGCCAAATTATAAACCAGATGCAAATTAATGGTTTGGCGTGCAGCATTCGCCCCTAAATATTCCAAAGGCAGGGCTGCGGTTGATATTAAAATCAAAGCAATAATCGCCCCACCGCCCCGCAACAATAGATTGCTCAGCACAATGATACGTGCGTTCTGTGGCGCGCCCAATGTCAAGGTAAAGGGGATGAAAGAACCACCCAGATTGGCCCCCAAAACCATCGCCATAGCCGCCGGGGCAGGGAGCAAGCCTTGCGCGGCAAACGTAACAAACATCAAAACCGCCGCAACACTGGAATGCATCGCCCACGCCAATAATGCCCCCACCATAAATGCGGTAATCGCGTCATTGGCCAAATAACTTGCCAGTGGCGCAATCGCATCGCTATCGCGGATTGGATCAGTGGCGTTACGGATCATGTCCAACGATACCAGAACCAGCGCCAAACCAATAAGAATGCGTCCGGATTGACGCACTGTTTGCTTATCGCCTTTCAAAAATAACGTAACGCCAACCAAAATTAAAAGGGGCACCAACCATGCCGCACGCACCAGCAAAATCTGGGTGACAACCGCCGAGCCTAAATCCGCACCAAGGAATATGGCCAACCCAACCGTAACGGATAAAACCTTTTTCGAGGCAAAATTTGTCACCAATAGCGCAACCGCAGTTGAGCTTTGCAATAGGATTGCCGCTAAAACACCTGTTCCCGCTGCCAAAAGCGGATTACCCGAGCTGTGGCGCAGCCACATGCGCAACTCATTTGAAAAAGCGCGCTGAACGCCCGTGCGGATAATTCGCACAGACCACAACAAAAGGGCCGCCGCACCCGCAAGATTTAGAATAAACAGGAGTGCCACATTTGCCTCGTAAATTGTTAAAAGTTCGCACTTACTAGGAGCA
>CAMZKY010000258.1 GCA_947311455.1 uncultured Marinosulfonomonas sp.
CGCAAGGCCTGACCCGTGCCGACCACAATCAGTTGCACATCCAGACCAATATCGGTTTTGACCTGCGGGAGCAAAATTTCGGACAGGCCGGAATTGTAAAACGAGGTTGTGACCGCCAGTTTAAGCTCTGCGGCCTGTGCCGTTGCCACAATCATCCAGCTTGCAAGCCATGTGATAATTATTGTGTGAAACAGTTTCATTCGACGATATCTCCCTTGATAAAGGCCTGTGCCTCGGGTGTTTGGGGGGCGGCAAAAAAGGTTTGCATATCACCTTGCTCGTGCACTTTCCCGCGATAAATAAACACCACATCCGATCCAAGACGGCGCACTTGGCCCATATCGTGGGTGGCCATCACAATGCGGGTGCCCGCCTGTTGGGTTTCTTGCAAGATGGCTTCTATGTCGCGGGTCGAACGCCCGTCAAGATTGGCGCAAGGCTCATCCAGGAACAGGATTTCAGGCTGATAAATCAGCGCCCGCGCCAAAGCCAGTTTTTGTTTTTCGCCCCCCGAAAGCATCGGCGCCCAACTGTGCAGCACATGATCCAACCCCACACGACCTGCCCAGATTTTGGCCTGATGGCGCGCGGATTTTTTATCCATCCCGTGCAGGGTCAGCGGAAAGGCAATACTGTCAATCACCCGCCGGCGCATCATAATCGGAGATTGAAAAACATAGGCCTGTTTGCGTTGCACAAGCGCATTTTTCTGCGCCCATTCAATCGTGCCGCCAGACAGGCGTTGCAAGCCGTGCATCAATCGCAACAAGGTGGTTTTACCAGCCCCGTTCGGGCCAATCACCATGGTGATACCACGGCCTGCAATGGTTAAATCGACCGGCCCTACCAGTGATTTTTTACGAAAATGTGCCGTTGCACCGGATAATTTCAGGGGCAGGATTGATGCTGCTTTTGTCTCTACCATGTGCTGGCCCGTTCGGTTTTTGACAAGGAGTGGATCAACAGATTCACCATGACGGCCAACACAATCAAAACAATCCCCAGCCCCATAGCAAACGCAAAATTGCCTTTGCCGGTTTCCAGCGCGATCGAGGTGGTTAAAACCCGTGTGGCATGATCAATATTGCCCCCGACAATCATGATCGCGCCTACCTCTCCAATAGCGCGGCCAAATCCGGCCAGCACGGCGGTTAACAAGGCGCGTTTCCCATCCCAGATCAAGGCTTTCATCCGCTGAAACCGCGCGGCGTTCAGAGAGATCAGCAGATCATGATATTCGGCCCAGAGATCGCGAATGGATTGATGCGCAATCGAGGCAATCAACGGGGTGATGATCAACACCTGCGCAATGATCATCGCCGTAGGGGTGAACAGCAATCCCAACACGCCAAACGGGCCGGATCGTGAGAGCATCATATAAACAAACAGCCCGACAACCACCGGCGGCAATCCCATCAGCGCGTTTAAAACCGAAATCACATATCGGCGAAACTTGAACCGTTTCACTACCAACCACGCCCCCAACGGCAAGCCGATCAGGGCGGCGATCAAGGTGGCGGAAAGGGTGACCGTTAACGACAAGCCGATGATTTCCAGCATATCAGGATCAAGCTCCACAATCAGGCGCAAGGCCTCAAGAATGCCGCCAGTCAAGCTATCCATACTTATAGTCCCAAGCTGGCATAGGGGATAAACCGCACCATATCACCATTCGTGATTTCTTGGGCCTCGTCGCCAAGTTCCACCAACCCGCTGGCCCATGATAGGCCGGAAATGCGCCCTGACCCTTCGGATTGAAACACCTCGGCTTTGCCATCTTTGATCCGTGCGCGCAGATATTCACGGCGGCCCTGTTTTTTGGATTTGGTAAAGGCTGCTGGCAGCATAAAGCCTTGCGGTTTTGTCCATTCGCCGCCGGCCATCACCGCCAGCGACGGGTGCGCAAAAATGGCCGCGCAAACAAACGCCGCCACCGGATTGCCCGGCAAGCCAAACAGCGGCACCCCCTGCCATGTGCCCAAGGCCAAAGGCCGTCCGGGTTTCAAGGCAATACGCCACGCCACCAAACCGCCCTCGGCGTTCAGGATAGCGGACAGATGGTCTTCTTCACCCGCCGACGCGCCGCCCGAGGTCAGGATCACATCCACAGTCCGGCTGGCTTTATTCAGATACGCGCGCAAGGCGTTCCGATCATCGGGCGCATGGCCCAGATCAACCGCGTGATGGCCCCATTTGCGCACCATTGCCATAAGCATCGGGCGGTTGGCATCATAGGTCTTATCGGCTTGCGCCACCCCGTTATCAGCCGCCACCAGTTCATCACCGGTGGATAAAATCCCCACTCGCAACGGGGCAAACACCGAAATATCCCGCACCCCAAGCCCAGAGAGCAGCGCCAGATCAGCGGCATTCAGGGCGTGATGCGCAGAAAGCACTTGTGTGCCTTTGATCACGTCTTCACCCACCTTGCGCAGGTTCATACCCGCCTTGACCGGCCCATTGAATTGCACCGCATTGCCCACAACCGTAACGTCTTCTTGCATCACCACCGTATCAACCCCGTCAGGGATCAACGCCCCGGTCAGGATACGGACCGCGGCCCCATCTGGCACCTGTGCCCTATAGGGTGCACCAGCTGCCGAGCGTCCGTCAACCAATGTTAATTCCTGCGGGCCATCGCCGGTTGAGCGATGCGCAAAGCCATAGCCATCAATGGCACTATTGGCGGCAGGCGGGTTTGAACGTGCGGCAAAAACCGGCGCGGCCAGAATGCACCCTTCAGCATCCTTAACCTTGATTTCCGATCTTTCCACCACCACATTCATCGCCTGATGCAACCGATCCAACGCCTCATCCACAGGCACCCAGTCCACCCCTTTGGGCAGGGCAAAACAATCATTGCGCACGCCTTTTGTCGGGGCGGGGGCATTGGTTTGCATCAAGCCGCATTGCCGCAAAATAAAATCGGCAATCTGTTTTGTATCATCCAGATCAAACTGGTTGATTTCCAGACCCTCATGCACCTGATCACTGGCCACAGCGCGAATAGTCGGGTCCTCCAAGGCAATCAAGGATTTCCCCGTCGCCTTGCGGTTCACTTCGATTTTGTCATGACGATCGCGTTTATAACCTTCGATCAAAACCAGATCACAGGGGGATAAACGCGCCAATAGCTGTTCAAGCGGTGCCTCGTCCGTTTCACGATTTTCATGCATCAACGCCCAGCGTTTTGAGGATGACAACAGAACCTCGCC
>CAMZKY010000259.1 GCA_947311455.1 uncultured Marinosulfonomonas sp.
TATCGAAAGTCTTTTTCCGATAACGATTCCAGGATTCCGGAATATTAGATTCGTCCATCCACCTATGCGCGCACCCCACTTCATAGGAATTTGCAGAAAATCTGTGGAAAAGCGAAAATATACCGTGGAAAAGTTGACCTTGCCGCCTGTCATGCTAAACCGCGCGGGATATAAAGGAAAAGCCCAATGAACCTGTTTACCGATATTCGCACTTTGGTGATTGAAAACCTGACCCTGCTGCAAGCCGAGGGCGTGCTGCCTGCTGGTCTGGATTTCAAAAACGTGGCGGTTGAACCGCCGCGCGATCCCTTGCATGGGGATATGGCCACCAATGCGGCGATGGTGTTGGCAAAACCGGCCAAAATGAAACCGCGCGATATTGCCGAGGCGCTTGCAGGAAAACTGGCCGCGGATGGGCGGATCGACAGTGCCGATGTGGCGGGGCCGGGTTTTTTGAATATGCGTCTGGCTGCCACGCTGTGGCAGGATGTGATTGCCACAGCCATTGCCCAAGGCCCTGATTTTGGCCGCTCCGATATGGGGCAGGGCCGCAAGGTGAATGTTGAATTTGTTTCGGCCAACCCCACCGGCCCCTTGCATGTGGGCCATACGCGCGGCGCGGTGTTTGGGGATGCGCTGGCCAGCCTGCTGGATTTTTCCGGCCATGAGGTGACCCGCGAATATGTGATCAACGATGGTGGCAGCCAGATTGATACGCTCGCGCGCTCGGTCTATCTGCGCTATCTTGAGGCCCACGGCCAAGAGGTGTCTTTTCCCGAAGGGGTTTATCCGGGCGATTATCTGATCCCTGTGGGGCAGGCGCTTAAGGATAAGGTTGGCGATAAATATGTGGATCAGCCCGAGGATATCTGGCTGGAGGATCTGCGCAATTTCGGCACCGATAAAATGATGGATCTGATCCGCGAAGACATGGCCGCGCTCGGGGTTAAGATGGATGTGTTTTTCTCGGAAAAATCCCTGTATGGCACCGGTAAAATCGAAGAATGTCTAAATACGCTAGACAAAAAAGGGCTTATTTATCAAGGCACTCTGCCGCCGCCTAAAGGTAAAGAATTAACCGATTGGGAGCCGCGCGAACAAACCTTGTTCCGCTCCACGTTGCATGGGGATGACGTGGATCGTCCGGTGAAAAAATCCGACGGCAGCTGGACATATTTCGCCCCCGATATCGCCTATCATTACGACAAGGTGCTGCGCGACTATGACGAATTGATCGACGTGTTCGGCGCTGATCATGGCGGCTATGTCAAACGGATGAAGGCCGCGGTTTCGGCGCTTTCGGACGGCAAGGTGCCGCTGGATATCAAGCTGTGCCAACTGGTGCGCCTGTTCAAGGATGGTGAGCCGTTCAAAATGTCAAAGCGCGCCGGCACCTTTGTGATGCTGCGCGATCTGATTGATCTGGTCGGGGCCGATGTAACGCGGTTTGTGATGTTGACCCGCAAAAATGACGCGCCGCTGGATTTCGATTTTTCCAAGGCGCTTGAGCAATCCAAAGACAATCCGGTGTTCTATGTGCAATACGCCCATGCGCGGGTGCGTTCGGTGTTTCGCAAGGCCGAAGCAGCGGGGATTGCTGTGGATGATGCCACGCTGAAGGCCGCCGATCTAACCCTGATCAACCATGAGGCCGAGCTGACGGTGGCGAAAAAGCTGGCAGAATGGCCGCGTCTGGTGGAGATCGCCGCGCGCACCAATGAGCCGCACAGGATTGCATTCTACCTCTATGAATTGGCCGCAGATTTCCATGCGCTTTGGAACCGTGGCAATGATTTACCCGAACTTCGGTTCCTGCAAGAGGGCGATATTGCCACGTCACAGGCAAAAATTGCCCTGATTCGTTCAGTTTCCATTGTTATTTCCGCAGGATTGTCTATTCTAGGGGTAACACCGGCCGAAGAAATGCGCTGACAACAAGCGCAAGACGCCGTGTTATGAGGTAGAAGCAGTGACCATGATCGCGACGGCGGTGGTGGCAGTAAGGCATGATATGGCAGATATTCAATTCGATGATTCCTTTGATTTAGGGCATTCCAGCCCTGCGCACGATTCATCTGGTAAGTTCGCGAAAATGGCAAACACCACAGGTGCGGTGATTTCCGTCGCGTTGATCCTGGGGATTGGCGTTTGGGGGTATCGATTATTGGTGCGCGATGTGTCTGGCATTCCGGTGGTGCAAGCGATCAATGGGCCGATGCGGGTTCTTCCTAACGATCCTGGTGGCCAGCTTGCCACCCATCAAGGCCTATCGGTGAACCAGTTGCAAACCCAAGAACGTGTTCAAGGCGCTGTGCAATCTGTGCAGCTTGCACCCGAGCCAATCGGCGTTATTGAGTCTGACATCGCCGGAATCGGGAAACGAAACACCGTTAGCCCCGCAGATCAGGATATGAGTGGGGTGCAGCTTGTAACGTCGCGTGCGCCTTCTATTGTTGCGCCAACATTGCTTGGACGGGAAACCGGCACATCTGAAGAACCGGCCAACACGGCAACTGCGAAATTATCAACAAGCGAAGAAATCGCTGCCGCGCTTGCCCTTGCGGATCAAATAGCCTCTGGCGAGGCCCCTTTAAGTGATGTGCCCCCAGCGCCAAATCTGTCAGTGCCAAATACGGTGCCAAATGTGGTGCCAACCCCGTCAATTAAGATCGTTTCTGCCGATATAGCGGGCGTTGTGCGTTCACCTCGCCCCATGATGCGCCCCGCAAGCTTGGATACAACTGTATCTCGTCCGGTTTCCACGCAATCCACATCTTTGGAGGATGCATCGTCAACCACATCTTCGAACATTGTTGTCGCATCGGTTGCACCAACTGACATTGCCGTTGGCACACGCTTGGCCCAATTAGGCGCATTCGATTCCCGCGCGATTGCCGAAAAGGAATGGCTGCGTCTTTCAGGGCGGTTTGGTGAATTTATGGACGGTAAAAAACGGGTGATTCAAAAGGCGGAAAGCGGCGGACGGTTATTTTATCGTTTGCGCGCATTCGGGTTTGAAGACCTATCCGAAGCACGCCGTTTTTGCGCGGCTTTGATGGCTGAACAAGCCGCCTGTATTCCGGTAAAAGTGCGCTAATTCATGAATGTGGGGCAGGGTGCCTATATTTTTGGTTGCAACGGGCTTACCCTTAGCGCGGATGAAAAGGCGTTCTTTGCTGATGCAAACCCGTGGGGGTTTATCGTTTTTGCCCGTAATATCGAAACGCCGGATCAACTGCGCCGTTTAACCGGCGATCTACGGGATGCGGTGGGGCGTGATGCGCCAATTCTAATTGATCAAGAAGGTGGGCGCGTTGAACGGATGACACAGCCGCATTGGCGGCATTGGTTGCCACCTTTGGATCAGGTTGCCAAAAATCCGCCAATGGCAGAACGCGGCATGTATTTAAGGTACCGGATGATTGCGGATGAATTGCGCGCTGTCGGGATTGATGCCAATTGCGCACCGGTGGCCGATATTGCCCATGAAGCCACACATGCTGTGCTGAAAAATCGTTGCTATAGCCGTGATCCACAGCAGGTGGCGGGTATTTCACGCGCGGTGGCCAACGGCCTTTTGGCGGGTGGTGTCTTGCCAATTGTAAAGCATATTCCGGGCCACGGGCGCGCCACAATCGATAGCCATCTGGAACTGCCTCATGTGGCCGCCAGCGTGGATGATCTGTGTAAATCCGATTTTGCCGTGATGAAATCTCTGGCTGATTTGCCAATCGGGATGAGCGCGCATATTGTCTATGAAAATATCGATCCCGAACGTCCGGCGACAACCTCGCCCAGGATGACCGGAATCATTCGGGACGATATCGGATTTGGTGGTTTGTTGATGAGCGATGATATTTCCATGCAGGCCCTGAAGGGCGATTTGTCGGCCCGCTGCACAAAATCGCTGTCGGCAGGTATAGATATGATTTTGCACTGCAATGGTGATCTTGATGAAATGCAGATCGTTGCGGATGTTTCGGGCGCGATGAATGATGCGGCGCAAGCGGGGGCTGATCATGCCATAGCACAGCGCACGGTGCCGGATGCGTTTGATATTGCTGCCTATGAGGCCGAATTGCTTCAGATTTTAAACGGCCATGCCCATGGCTGAAGAAATATTTGAAGAAGGCCGCCCCATCGGGGTTGAGGAACGGTTGGCCAATGAGGCCTTGATCGTTGATGTTGATGGCTATGAAGGGCCGCTTGATCTTTTGTTGATGCTGTCACGCACCCAAAAGGTGGATTTACGCAAGATTTCCGTGTTGGCGTTGGCCGAACAATATTTGAAATTCATTGACGGTGCCAAAGAGCTGCGGATTGAGCTTGCGGCTGATTATCTGGTGATGGCGGCGTGGCTTGCATTTTTGAAATCACGGCTGTTGTTGCCGCCTGATCCATCCGAGGAAGGCCCGTCGGGTGAAGAACTGGCCGCGCATCTGGCGTTTCAGTTGGAACGCTTGCAAGCCATGCGCGACGCGGCTGCAAAATTGATGGCCCGCGATCAGATGGGGCGCGATTTCTTTAAACGCGGTGTGCCCGAAGATGTGCAACGGGTGCGCAAAGTAACGTATACCGCAAGCCTGCTGGATTTGATGCAGGCCTACGCGCGCACCAAAACCCGCGATGATTTTCGCCCGTTTGTTCTGGATCGCGATGCGATTATGACGTTGGAACAGGCGCTGGAACGGATGCGTGGTTTGATCGGCTATGCGGGCGATTGGACAAGCCTGGACAGCTATTTGCCCGAGGGCTGGGAAACTGATCCGGCCAAACGGCGCAGCGCCACGGCAGCCAATTTTTCAGCCACGCTTGAGCTGACCAAACTGGGGCGCATAGAAATCCGCCAAGGCGACGTATTCGCGCCGATACACATTCGCAAGAAAGACCAAAAAGATGACGGATAACCAGATTGAACAAGAAGAAAGCCTGTTTGATGCGCCTCCGATTGGCGAACAGGAGCGCATGATCGAGGCGGTTCTATTTGCTTCTGCCGAACCGGTGACAATTAAGGAGCTGGAATCGCGTATGCCGCACGGCTGCGATGCTGCCGAAGCGATGGTCCATCTGCGCAAGCGATACGAGGGGCGCGGAGTGGCGATTGTGCGGGTGGGCGATGCCTATGCGATCCGCACCGCGCCTGATCTCGGTTTTTTGATGCAAAAAGAAACCGTGGAAACGCGCAAGCTGTCTCGCGCGGCGATCGAAACCTTGGCGATTATCGCCTATCACCAGCCTGTTACACGGGCCGAGATTGAAGAAATACGTGGTGTCTCAGTAAGCCGTGGTACGGTGGATCAACTGCTGGAAATGGAATGGATCCGGTTTGGACGCCGCCGTATGACACCGGGCCGCCCTGTTACATTTGTAGTGACGCAAGAGTTTCTTGATCATTTCGGGCTAGAAAATGCCCGTGATCTGCCGGGTTTGAAAGAACTGCGCTCCGCTGGATTGCTGGAAAGCCGCCCACCACCGGGCGCGATGCTGTCCCTCACCGGCGAGGATGACGAAGAGAACGAAGATGCACGCGGCCAAAGTGAAATGTTTGAGGAGTGAACGGATGAATATCAACCAGATCATCAATATGATCATCCGCATGTTTATGCGCAAGGCAATCAACACCGGCATCAACAAAGGCATTGATATGGCCGCACGGCGCGGCAAAAAAGACCATGAAATGACGCCAGAGGATCACCAACAGGCGGCGCAGGCGAAAGAAACGGCGAAAAAGGCCCGCAAAGCGGCACAAATGGCACGTCGTTTGGGGCGGTTTTAGGGGGTAAATCAGGGTGTTTTGAAATGCTTTGACAATTTCAAGCCCTGGCCTTGATAATTCGAGGCAATCCCCGCGCCATATAACTGGTCCGGCACAGCCGCCATTTTTTCATAGACCAGCCGTCCGACGATTTGGGCGTGTTCCAGCACAAACGGGGCCTCGTGACAGCGCACCTCAAGCACACCGCGCGATCCTTTGCCGCCCGCCGCATCATGGCCAAAGCCCGGGTCGAAAAAGCCCGCATAATGTACGCGGAATTCACCGACCATGGCCAGATAGGGGGCCATTTCCGCAGCGCAATCAGGCGGGATGTGAACAGCCTCGCGGCTGACCAGAATGTAAAATGCGCCGGGATCAAGAATGATCCGCCCTTTAGAGCTGTGCACAGGCTCCCAATATTCAATCGGGTTGTAATGATTGATGTTGTCCAGATCAATCACCCCTGCATGAGGTTTGGCGCGGTAGCCGACAAGATCACCTTTGGCAGGTTTTAAATCAACCGAAAATCCA
>CAMZKY010000260.1 GCA_947311455.1 uncultured Marinosulfonomonas sp.
CTTGGCCGAGGAGGCCCGCCTGCCCGCCTATATGGTGTTTAACGATCGCACCCTGATCGAAATGGCCGAAACCCGCCCTCAAACCCTAGACGATATGATGGGTATCGGCGGCGTTGGCGCGAAAAAGCTGGAAAAATACGGTGCGACCTTCTTGGAAATTATCACAGGCGAAAACACCGCGCCTGCCCACCCCAAACGCCGCAAACTTGCCGGGCGGGATGAGGGCGAAACCTATGACAGACTGCTCGCCGCACAAAACAAACTGGCGCGCGGCACATCCGGCTGCGATACCCCGCTTAGCTGTTCTGCCTCATTGCTGGCCAAGGTTGCGGGTGCTAAACCCAACGATATGGACAAAATGGAAAACCTGCTGGGCGCGAAAAAATCCGAACGCTTTGGGGCGGCTTTTCTTGATATTTTGCACGAAGGAAATACGTAAATGTTGATTGTGGTTTCACCCGCCAAACGCCTTGATATGACGGATACGTCGCACCTGCCCGCATCGATGCCATTGCTGCAAGATGCTGCCAATGAACTGGCCGGATATGCGCGTAATCTGTCGATGGCGAATCTGCAAAAACTGATGAAGCTCAGCGACAATCTAGCCAAACTCAACGCCGATCGCTTCGCCAATTTTGCCGATGCCTCCACCCCGAAAAACGCCAAACAGGCGGCGCTTATCTTTGCGGGTGACACCTATACAGGGCTAGAAGCCGCGTCTTTATCGCCTGAAGAAATGGATTGGGCGCAAGATCACCTGCGTATTCTGTCTGGCCTTTACGGCGCATTGCGCCCCCGTGATTTGATCCAGCCTTATCGCCTCGAAATGGGCAGCCGTTTAAAAACCAAACGTGGCAAAAACCTCTATGAATTCTGGGGCGATACCATCGCAAAATCCCTGAACGATGCGGCGATATCCGTCGGTACCGACACCCTGATCAACTGCGCCTCGGTAGAATACTTTTCCGCTGTCGATCAAACCACCCTCACCCCACGCATCATCACACCAGTGTTTATGGAGAAAAAAGACGGCACCCCAAAAATCGTCAGCTTTTTCGCCAAAAAAGCCCGCGGCGCCATGGCCCGCTTTATCATCGAGCGCCGCCTCACAGATGCACAAAGCCTAAAAGATTTCGACACTGGCGGTTATCTCTATAATGCAGAAATGTCCGAAGGTGATAAATGGGTTTTCCTACGCGATTACCCCAAAACCTAACCCTTTCTTCTTGCTCCAAATACCTGCGCCGCAGGCCTCGCCGCCCCGTAGGGGGGCTAATTCAGTGTTGCGCAGCAACTCTTTTTAACTGGCAATCGCCTCACTTTCCAAAACCGGCAACACAAATTCCGGAACAGCCTCCAACACTTTTTCAGTAATTGCCGCTTTGCGTAAAGGTTTGGTCAGGTAATAATCCAGCCCCGACGCCAGAATTTCAGTATCATCCCCTTCCATCGCATGCGCTGTCAGCGCAACAATGGGCACATGCGAATTTCCACCTTCTTCAGCTTCAATCCCACGGATTGTGCGTGTGGCTTCTTTACCATCCATTTCCGGCATGGAAATATCCATGAAAATCATATCTGGGCGAAATTCAAGATAGGCTGCCACCGCCTCAACCCCGTTGTTGGCAAACTGCAGTTCGATATCTAGATGTTTAACCATTTTCCGAAAAACCAATTGATTGGTTTTGTTGTCTTCAGCGGCCAGAATTCGCATTTTACGCTGGTCTTGTGTTGGTTCAAGTTCAAGTGATTCGCCCACTGTCGTTATGATTTCACCCTCAGACCTGCTTGGTTCTTGAAATTCCGTTGATGCATCGTCAATCGGTTCAAGCGCTTGATCAATTTTCTCTAATACCTGAAACAGATGTCGACGCCCCACCGGCATTTTCAACACAGGAGTGTCGGGTAAGCCTTTTACCGTGTCGCTATGACAATCTGTCAAAAGCACCAAAGGCAGATCATTAACGTTATTTTTTAGGATAGAGATCGGATCAACACCGCTTTCGCCAGTGGCACGAGGATCAACCATTGCCAAATCAAATCCATTTAAATCCACAGTGGAAAGATCATCCAGATGATCTATACATTCGATATGAAGGCCCAGAACCGCGAGTTGTTTTAACAAAATCGTCAAACCTTGATGTTGGGATTTAACCACCAGCACCTTTCTCATCGTTTCAAGCGATTGCCCCAGCAACGCCTGATCCGGCTCAGTCGCAGCAAGGGAAATGTGAAACCCGAAACTTGATCCTTCTCCCTCAACAGAATCCACCCAAATTTCGCCGCCCATCAGGGAAACTAGCTGTTTGGTAATGGCAAGGCCCAGCCCAGTGCCTTCGAATTTACGATTGCGCTCATCTTCAACCTGATTGAATTCGCCAAAAATATGATCCACCATGTTTTCGGGAATGCCAATGCCGGTGTCCTCAATCGTAATATGAATGCGGGTCTTGCCACCGTCGCCAGAATTCAGCCCGACCACCCGCACCAATACATGCCCCTCAGAGGTAAACTTCACCCCGTTCCCAATCAGATTTGTCAGCATCTGCCGTATACGTCCCGGATCACCAACAAATTCGGTAGGCATGAACATATCGTAGTCGATCAGCAGGTTTACGGGTTTATCTTGCACCGCAGGTTGCAACAGCATAACCACCTCGTGAATACATTGTTCCAGATCAAATACAGTTTCCTTAAGCGTCAGTTTATCAGCTTCGATCTTGGAGTAATCCAGCACATCATTGATGATTACCAGCAACGCTTCACCAGAGTTCTTGATCGTTTCCACATACAAATTCTGCTCTTCGTCCAGCTCCGTATCGGTTAGCAAATCCGCCATGCCAACAACGCCGTTCATCGGAGTGCGAATCTCATGGCTCATATTGGCCAGAAACGCCGATTTGGCGCGGTTGGCGGCTTCGGCCTTGGCGCGTGCTTTCGTTAATTCAGCCTCGTGTCGGATTTGGTCGGTGATGTTCAGCGCCAGAGAAACAGTATCTCCATCGCGCGCGCGTCTATCAACCAACTTAATATAAGCACCATTCCAGAATTTGATAGTTTTGGGTTCAATAGGATTGGTGTGCCACCGCGACAGCATTGCATCGCTCCACTCCGCACGGGTCAGGCCTTCGGTATCGACAATGCCTTCTTCAACCAAAAAGTGGATGATGCGCACATAACTTACTCCTGATTTTACCTCCTCCAAATCCTCAAAGGCTTCCAGATAGGCGGCATTGGCCGAGACCAAACAATCATTGGCATCAAACACCGCAAATCCGTCCTGAATGGTTTCGATCGAATCCCAAAGGCGACGTTCCGCGATACCAGCCTTAACGGTGGCAACCTTTAGATCGGAGCGCACTTGAATATTTTCGCCCTTCAGTTCATCCGCCTCATTACGTTTTTCAATAATTTCATCCGAAAGGCTGTGCGCATGTTTGGCAAGTTTCGAATTGGCCGAAAACAGCTCTTCTTGTTTTTGCTCAAGCAATCGTTGAGCCGCCAAACGTGCGCGGCGTTCCTGTGCAAGCAGTTCGGTGGTAACCATTCAAAACCTCGGCAATGTCTCAATTTGTCGACATATTTTGGGAATATAGTGAAAATCGGATTAATTTTCCTTACCTCATAGGAGATTGAACAACTCGGTCTTCTGTGCAACCATAAACCAAATATTTTCAGGAGGCTTTTTCATGCGATTCCTTGTTCAATTCATTTCTATTTTATTGATTTTCTCTAATACAGCTTTTGCAAACAATCTGATACCCGAGCGTCGGATCATTATCGAAAAGAATGTTGATTATTACGGCTCTGACCTTCAAGCTATATTCGATACCACATTTCCTGCCTGTCAACGCGCCTGCCTGACCAATGATCAATGTCAGGCCTTTACCTTTAACACGCGTTCAAACGCCTGTTTTCCTAAAAGCAACATCAGCAATACCCAACCTTACGAAGGGGCTGTTTCGGCTCGGGTAATCCGCACA
>CAMZKY010000261.1 GCA_947311455.1 uncultured Marinosulfonomonas sp.
CGCACGTGCCACAGGGCCGGAACGGATCACGCCGGAATGGTGGCTGACGGATGCGGCATGGCGCAGTGGCTTGCGCGATTACTGGCATGTGGAAACGCGCCAAGGCTGGCGGTTGTGGCTGTTTCATACACCGCAAAATCCGGCGTGGTTTGTGCAGGGGGTGTTTGCGTGATGGATGTGAATCTGCCACAAAATAACGGCTATAACAGCGGCTATGCCGAACTTTGCGTGACCAGCAATTTTACCTTTCTGCGCGGGGCGTCGCATCCCGAAGAACTGATCCTGCGCGCCGTCAGCCTTGGCCTTGCGGCGATTGCCATTACCGATCGCAACACCTTGGCCGGCGTGGTGCGGGCCTATTCCGCGCTCAAGGAAATCAAACGTACCCAAGAGGCGGAAAATGCCGTCACCCCCTTGCCGCGCCTGATTATCGGCTGTCGTCTGGTGCCGCGTCATAGCCCCGTGCATTGGATCGCTCTGCCCACGGATCGTGCCGCCTATCAACGCTTGTCGCGGCTGCTGACCCTTGGCAAACGACGCGCCGAAAAAGGCGAATGCCATCTGGATTTGCCGGATCTTCTGGACTGGGGGCAAGGGATGATCCTGATTGCCCTGCCTTTGCCCGAGGCGCGCCACAGTGATCTGGTCAGCCAGATCAGGCGCGTTGCCACGCATTTCCCCGGCCATGTCTATATCGGCGCCGCACCGCGCTATGACGGGCAGGATCAGGCTTGTTTCGATCATATCTCGCGTCTGTCACACCACACCGCTGCACCGATGGTGGCGGTGGGGGATGTGCTGATGCACCACGGATCGCGCCGACAACTGGCCGATGTGTTAACCTGTATGCGCCACCATATCACCATCGACGAAATCGGCACCCGCGCCCTGCCCAATGGCGAGCGGCGATTGAAATCTCCCGCCGATATGGCGCGGCTGTTTACCCGCCACCCCGCCGCGATAAAACGCAGCCTTGAAATCGCCGCGCGCTGTAACTTTTGCCTTAGTGAACTATCCTATGAATACCCCGATGAGGTCAGCAGCAAAGAAGCGCCGCAGGCGCGCCTGAAGCGTCTGACCAAAGAGGGTTTAAAACGCCGCTATCCGAACGGCCTCACCAACCGCATTCGCGGGCTAGTGGCCAAGGAACTGGCACTGGTCGACACCCTGCATTTCGCCGCCTATTTTCTGACCGTGCGCGATATCGTGGCCTTTGCCCGTTCGCAGGGCATCCTGTGTCAGGGGCGCGGATCGGCGGCCAATTCGATCCTGTGTTACGCGCTTGGCATTACCGAGGTTGGCCCCGAAACCATCGCCATGGTGTTTGAACGGTTCATCTCGGAAGCGCGCGGCGAGCCACCGGATATCGACGTGGATTTTGAACATGAGCGGCGCGAAGAGGTGATCCAGCATATCTATGCCAAATATGGCCGCCACCGCGCCGGTCTGTGCGCCACAGTGATCCATTTTCGCAGCCGCGCCGCCATCCGCGAGGTGGGCAAGGTGATGGGCCTGTCTCAAGACATCACCACCGGATTCACCGGGCAAATGTGGGGTAGCCACGGCCATGGGGTTGATCCCGAACGGGTGCGCGCGCTTGGGCTTGATCCCGAAGATCAACGCCTGTCGCAAACCTTGCGTCTGATTGGCGAGCTGATCGGGTTTCCCCGCCACCTTTCACAGCATGTGGGCGGGTTTATCGTGACCAAAGGCCGGTTGGATGAATTGTGCCCGATTGAAAACGCCGCCATGGACGACCGCACGATCATTGAATGGGACAAAGACGATATCGACACGCTTGGCATTTTGAAAATAGATATTCTAAGCCTTGGTATGCTGACCTGTATTCGCAAATGTTTTGATCTGATCGCGGATCAGGGTGGCCCGCGCATCAGCCTTGAAACCCTGCCGCACGAGGATTCAGCCACATATGATATGCTGTGCAAGGCCGATGCGGTGGGGGTGTTTCAGGTGGAAAGCCGCGCGCAGATGAATTTTCTGCCACGGATGAAACCGCGCACATTTTACGATCTGGTGATCGAGGTGGCAATCATCCGCCCCGGCCCGATTCAGGGCGATATGGTGCATCCCTATATCCGCCGCCGTCGCGGGCTTGAGCCGGTTTCCTTTCCGTCCAAAGATCTTGAGGCGGTGCTGGGCAAAACCCTTGGGGTGCCGTTGTTTCAGGAACAGGCCATGCAAATCGCTGTGGTTGGTGCAGGGTTTTCCCCCGAAGAGGCCGACCTGCTGCGCCGCAGTCTGGCCACGTTCAAACGCATGGGCACCATCGGGCGGTTTCGGGACAAATTCATCAGCGGCATGTTGGCCAAAGGCTATGAACCCGCGTTTGCGGAGCGGTCATTTTCGCAACTCGAAGGGTTTGGCGAATACGGATTTCCTGAAAGCCACGCGGCCAGTTTTGCCCTGCTGGCCTATGCGTCGGCGTGGCTGAAACGCCACCATCCGGCGGCCTTTGCCTGTGCGCTGCTGAATTCGCAACCGATGGGGTTTTACGCGCCGGCGCAGATCGTGCGCGATGCGCGTGAACACGGCATCGAGGTGCGCCCCGTTTGTGTGAATGCCAGCGATTGGGATTGCGCGCTGGAGCGGGGTGTTGGCGGGGCGCTGGCGTTGCGGCTGGGATTTCGCCAGATCAAAGGCTTTCGCGAAACTGATGCCCAGTGGATCAGCGCGGCGCGCGGCAATGGATACCCCGATCCGGAAAGCCTGTGGCAAAGGGCCGGCATTGGTCCGCCCGCGCTGGAACGGTTGGCCGAGGCGGATGCCTTTGCCGATATGGGATTAGGGCGGCGCAATGCGCTGTGGCGGATCAAGGCGATCCGGTCACAAAAGCCGCTGCCTTTGTTTAATGACACGATCGAGGGCGAGGGGATACATGAGCCTGATGTGAATTTGCCGTCAATGCATCTGGGCCAAGAGGTGGTCGAGGATTACGTGGCCATGCGCCTGTCCCTGCGCGCCCATCCGATGGAATTGCTGCGCCCTGAAATGCGCGGGCTAACCGCCCATGCCGATCTGCCCCACGCGCCGCTAAAACGCACCACGGTTTGTGGTTTGGTGATTACCCGCCAACGCCCGGGCACCGCATCGGGGGTGGTGTTTTTAACGCTCGAAGATGAAACGGGGGTCAGCAATATTGTTGTGTGGCGCAAGGTATATAAACAGTTCCGCCCCGCGGTGATTGGCGGGCGTCTGCTGCGCGTTACCGGACGGTTGCAGCGCGAAGGCATTGTGGTGCATTTGATTGCCGAATATATTGAGGATTGTTCCGACATGTTATCGCGTCTTGGCCATCCTGACGCCGATGCGATTGGTCAAAACGCCCCCAACGCCGATGATGCGCCACGCGGGGTGAAATCCCCTGCGCCAAGCCGCGCAAGGCACCCGCGCGAACAAGCCAAAAAGCTGTTTCCAAGTCGGGATTTTCATTAGGCAATCAAGGGGGCACGCCCCCGTTTGGCTATTTAAACAACCTGCCTAAAAACGATTCACCGCTGCGATGCACAAGAAAATTATGCACACGCTGATATATCCGGTTATCACGGTCATCCCCATGGATAATTGCGATCAGGTGATTAACCTCCTGATCGGTCAAGTCAGAGATGTCTTGGCCATTTGCATAAAACCCGATTTCACGAATTTCAAAAGGGCTTGCCGCAATGGCTGGCATTCCAACGGCCGAGGCCAAAAGCGCGGCGAAAAAAACACGTTTCATAACAATTCCTTTTTTCTGTTTCGCATATATACAATGCTTGTGGGGGAACTTCAAATTTGGCGGTTTTTTGAAACGGGTTTGGCTATCATAATGTTACAAAAGCGGAAGGCCGACATGAACACTTGCTGATTTGATGGTATACCAGCTTGAAACCGAAAGGCTATTGCCCATGAAACGCCCCGCCAAACCAATGCGGATGCGGTTTGCCTATCACTGATCGAAGCGTTGCTGGAAGTGCGCTGGCGGGATGGGCTGATAGGCAAGATCAAGGCAAATCAGCAGGCGATAAATGGTGCAGATATAGAGCAACGGCAACGCGCCTGATTTTTGTTACGGTTTTTATAGCAATGCACCTTGCACTTTTCGGATAGGTGCCGTAATTCCTGCCACGTTGCAGGGGTTTAGCTCAGTTGGTAGAGCATCGGTCTCCAAAACCGAGGGTCGTGGGTTCGAGTCCCTCAGCC
>CAMZKY010000262.1 GCA_947311455.1 uncultured Marinosulfonomonas sp.
GGATAATTCGGGCGGATCAACATCAGGCAAGGGGGCCGATGGCATGGCCAAATCTGCAGGCACCGGCGACATGGGCATAGGTGAAGGCGAGGACTGTTGGCTGATTTGGCATAAAGACAAGGCCGTCTTGTAGGCCTGACGCAAATCCTGAAATTCACTCAGGTCGGTCGCTTGATCAATTTGTTTCAGCTTGCGCGCATAGGCCCGCTTAATCACGCGTTTATCAGCGGCAGTTTCTGAAATATCAAGAACAGACCAAGGCCAAACTAAGGTGTTATCTGACATATGAGCTTTCAAAATTATTTAATATGTCACCAATTTCACCGCGGAGCCGTTCAATATCCGCAGGAACCTGGCTTTCTATCACGGTCTCGAATTTATACAGCAAATTTTGCAATTCATCCCGATCCACCAAACGCGCCATAGCATAACACTGTTCAATACGGCCAATCAGGTGTTTGTTTTCATCCATATCACGCGGATGTATCTTAAGCCTTTCCAGGGTTTTGCGGGTTTTTTCAATATCTTCTTGGCTAATTTCACCTGCAAGTGCGGTGATGGTCATGGATTTTGTTATGCCTGTGGAAAGAATGGTCACATCGACATCCAGAAGGCCGGAAACATCATAGGTTAGCCGCACTGTAATATGTTCATGCTCTTGTTTGTTTTTTGGCACATTCACCGTGATTTCACCAAGGTATATGTTTGATTTAACAGTCGGGGCCTCCCCCTGATATATACGAATGGTGACACGTGTCTGACCAATTTGGCCCGTGCTTGCCCCAATTTCCCGAGAGACCGGCACAACTGTGTTGCGTTCGATAATCGGCATAAAATATCCGGACTTCAAGCTTCCTCCTATTGTCTGGGAGGATTCCATCCCCAAAGTAAAGGCACTGACATCGGTCATCACCACATCATCCAAGGCAGCATTTTTCCCGACCAATCCGGCCTGCACCGCCGCCCCAAGAGCCACCACATGATCAGGATCAATCTGGCATTCAGGTAATTTTCGTAATTGCTTTGCCACCAATGCGCGGATCATCGGCATCCGCGTTGCCCCTCCCACCAATATCACCCGATCAATATCATCCACCGAAAGGCCGGCATCGTACAAACACCGTTCAACCGGGCGCCGCAGGCGTGTTAACAATCCTTGGCACGCAGCTTCAAAACGCTCACGGGTAACAGTGGTGGTAAAATCCACCTTATTGATCGTCGCATTTAATGTGACTTCGTGTTTATCCGAAAGGCCGCATTTTGCCTGCTCTGCCAGTTTGCGTAAAACAGATGGATCAGGCTCTCCGACCTGCTCGGCAATTTCTGCCGCCAAATCAGCGGCCAGTTTCTCGGTAAAATCTTCTCCGCCCAGATAGGCGTCACCCGCTGTGGCGCGCACTTCCATGACACCATCAAACACCTCAAGAACAGAAACATCAAAGGTGCCACCCCCCAGATCAAATACCAGAAAAGTGCTTTCCGCGTCTTTATCCTGCAATCCATAGGTTAATGCCGCCGCGGTTGGTTCGTTGATCAAACGCAGCGGATTCAGGCCTGCCATTTTCGCGGCGGCTTGCACAGATCTGCGTTGAAGCTGATTGAAATACGCAGGCACCGAAATCACCGCGTCGACAACCTCACACCCCAGATGGGCTTCGGCGTCGGCTTTCAGGCTGCGCAAAATCACAGCAGATAACTCTTCCGGTGAAAATTCTTCTGACAAAAAATTATTTTTGCCCAGTTTGAATTTTTTGTCCGTCCCCATGCTTCGTTTGAACAATGATGCCGTTAAACCAGACGCATTCACCAAACGCGATTTTGCCATGTCACCGCACAACAAAGTACCATTATCCACGCTCACCACAGAGGGGGTCAAAGGCGATCCAAGGCTGTTATTGATCAATTCGGGGCCATCATCAGTAAATACGGCAATCAGTGAGTTTGTCGTACCTAGATCAATACCAATATGTGCCATGGGGAACTCTGCTTGTATAAAAATTCAGAATACAAAACAATCCAAGGCTGCGCAATAAAAAAGCCAGATCGCTTTCACAATCCGGCTTTGGGTCTGCTTGGGGAAAACGGATCAATCATTGATATCGTGATCTTTGCCCCATGTTTTAACCGTTTCACGACGCACGCCGAACACCTGACGCATAATCAGCCACGCAATCAGGGACACCACGGCAAAGAACACCAGCGTATATGGCAGGGAGGATGCGAAAAACGCCCCGCCCATATACAACAATCCACCCGTCACCAAGGCACCAATCGCAAAGCCCAGCAAGATAAATGTCGGGGCCAGAATTTCAAGGATGCCCAGCACCAGTGCGCCGGCCATCCACGCCCACCATGTTGTCCACCAGATCATGATTTTCCTTTCAGCATTTTGAACGCGTCGCCAAACACATCAACCATATTGGAGGGCAGCAAAATTGTTTGCTTGCCTTCGCCTTGGCCGATGGCGGTCATGGCTTCGACCTGTTTCAAGGCCACCTGATATTGCGCCGATTCAATGCCGTAATCCTGAATTGCCTTGGCCACCACTTCGGTTGCATAGGCTTCGGCATCGGCGGTAATCCGGCGGGCTTCGGCCTTTTGTTTGGCGGCGTAGAGTTCCGCTTCGGCGTTCAGCTCGACGGCGCGTTTGGTGCCTTCGGCCTCGGTCACTTGCGCACGCCGCGCCCGTTCGGCGTTCAGCTGTTGCAACATCGCTTCGCGGGTGGCGGTATCAAGGTTCACGTCCAGAATTTCCGCGCGGGTCACTTCGATGCCCCAGTCATCCACCGCATCGGCAACCTGATGTTTGATTTTGGCAATCAGTTGCTGGCGGTTGGATTGCACCTCGTCCAGCTCCATTTCGCCAATGCCCGAACGCACAATCCCCGCAACGGTGGTTGAAATTGCCCCGTCCACATCGCGGATACGGTAAACGGTTTTTTCCGGTTCCAGAATCCGGTAAAAGACGCTGGTTTCGACTTGCACCAACACGTTGTCGCTGGTTATCGCGTCTTGGGAATGGATCGGCAACTGGCGTTCCAGCACCGAAA
>CAMZKY010000263.1 GCA_947311455.1 uncultured Marinosulfonomonas sp.
ATCGGGGTGAATTTTATTGATACCTATTTTCGAAGCGGCCTTTACCCCTGGCCAGTAAAAATCGATCTTGTGCTAGGATCCGAAGCGGCGGGTGTTATCACCGATCTTGGCGCTGACGTTGGGGATTTCAAAATCGGCGATCGCGTTGCCTATACAATCCCCAACGGTGCCTACACGACTGAACGCACAATTGATGCGCGCCATGTGGTCAAGCTCCCCGAAATGATTGCCGATAAAACTGCCGCCGCCGCGATGCTTAAGGGGTTAACCGCACATTATTTGCTACACCGTTCCTTTGTTGCAAGCGCTGGCCAAACCGTTTTGTTTCATGCCGCTGCCGGGGGTGTGGGGCTGATTGCCGGACAATGGCTTGCCGCCAAGGGTGTTACCGCCATCGGCACCGCAGGTGGGCCGGAAAAATGCGCCTTGGCCAAACAGCATGGATACGCCCATGTGATTGATTACACTTCCGAGGATTTCACCGCCCGCGTTCGGGAAATTACCGGCGGCGCGGGTGTGGATGCGGTTTACGATAGCGTTGGTAAAGATACGATCGCAGGCTCAATTGCCTGTCTGAAAACCTTTGGCACCCTGGTAAATTTCGGACAATCTTCGGGGCCATATCTGGATTTCAAACTGTCTGATCTGGCCGCCGGATCGCTCACGGTCACGCGTCCGGTTTTGTTTCACTTTACCAATAACCGCCGCTATTTGGAATCCGCCGCAACGGATTTATTTGAAATGATCCGGTTTGGTGCAATCAGGATCAACATCAACCAACGCTTTCCATTGTCCAAGGCCGCCGATGCGCACCGCGCACTTGAAGGGCGCAAAACCACGGGTTCAACGGTGCTGATCCCTGATCTTTAAGCCATACAATTATCCAGCCAGCGCGGCAAACTGCTGGAAAGCGGATTGACCCGTTGTGCAGAATTGCTTTTTTCGGATCATGTGTGCGACTTCCATACCTTCCAGCGTTGCGGCTGCCGAATGGAAGGATTTGAACCCCTTCATTTGGCGGGTCAGTTTTTTGATAAACCGATGGTCCCTTGACCGGCAGGTGAATGCTTGCATTCGCCGAGAGGGGTGTTCGATGATATTATTCAGATATTTGACCTGCAGGTTCTCGATCAGTCAGAACCAACCGTTCAAAATCAGCGCGCAATTCATGTTCTGTAATCCCGCGAGATTTGCGCCGCTTTTATCTATCACGACCTTATCCGGAAAACCATTATTGCCGATTGCGCGGTAATAGTAAGTCCATCCATTGCCCGGCAGGCGATTGCATAGCAATCACCGAGAGGAGGCCTTTTACCTTGATGTAGGTCTCATCCATTCGCCAGGACTGGCCTGTGGGGCACTTTTTGTTCTGGGCTGCTTTGGCATTCTCTGGAGAATATTTCACAACCCTCCTGTTCAGCGTTGCGTGGTCAATATTCACCCCGCGCTCTTCCATTATTTTTTCCAGATCACGATAGGAAACGGCGTAGCGCACATAGAAAAATCCCCGTATAAGATTACGTCTTTCGGGTAATGGCTGCCTTTGAAATTGATCGTCATATTTAGTGCGTCCTGCCTGTAGCTTTTTGAAACGCCTTATGGCAAAATCAAACTAGGACGGGAATAGCATAAAAATTTGCGACAAAACCAACAATACAGCTATTTCGGGTCAAAACGCAGGGTAATCTGGCCGTTGGATTTGGCCAGGTCCAGTGATGAAATCGGCCACAAAATCCGGCGCTCCGCACGGGTGTTGATCGCGAACTCGCCTACGGGTTTTCCGCCACTTGTTGCTTTGATTACGCCCTTGGCATCGCCCGTGACCCGCAGCTGGATTTTGCCTTGGTTTGAAGTGCGCGAAATGCGTTGCGGCATGGCGTATTTAATCATCTCGCCTTCCACTACGATCGCAATGATATCATCGGCTTGCGGCAATTTTCCGTTCAGATCATCCAGCACTTTTTGTGCTAAATCATGACCCTCTTGCCAGCTAAATCCGCCAGTTTCTACGGGGCGCAACAGGTTTCCCGTTGCGAAATAAACAGGGTCGGAACAGCGCCCGAATTGATCTACCACAGGGCCACCCGTGCCGCTGTCTATATCCAAATGGCCCATGCGCGCCAAGGTGGATTCCGGTGTGAATTTTCCCGACAGAACCACCCCGTCACAAGAAATTTCCCGTTTGTTATCAAGGTGATCCGCCACGGTCACACTTGTCACCACACGATCACCGTTGATCGAAACCAGACGGGTATTCAGATGCAGCGGCACCCCCACCAAACGCGGAAAAATCCCCGTTGGCCAACGTGCCGATGTATGCGTATTTTCCTCGATCATCGCCACGGGTTTGATCCCCGCATGACGGCAAGTTTGAATGGCCGAAAATGACACCAATTCTGTGCCAACAATCACTGGGTGTTTAAACGGCACCTGCCCCTTTAAAAACACCATCGACTGCAGCGCACCAGTGTTCACAATCCCCTTGGCGCGCACTCCAGAAATCAACCGCATGGAGCGCGGCAATTCCCGCACACCCGTTGCATAAATTACCCGCGTTGCAACAATTTTACCACTGTGATTTTTGTTGCTAATCAACAACTTACCACCCGCGCGCATTGAAACCACCGTGGTATCTACATGCACCTCAACCCCTGCATTAATCGCCCGTTTTACCAGCCGCGCGGCGTATTTCGGCCCCGTCAAAATCCGCTTGAATTCCCGCATTCCAAACGGCGGATGCCCACAATGGCGCGGGATACCTCCGGCTTCGGGTTCGCGTTCAATCACCACCACCCGCGCAATCCCCGCGCGTTTCAATTCGGTCGCCGCAGCCAATCCCGACGGCCCACCGCCAATCACCGCAACATCGATTTTTCCGTTAAAAATATCAGTCATGGTCAAATGCCTCGCCCACAGGAATGGTGAATTTGTCTTTGGTCAGTTCCGCCAATCTAGCCGAGCAGAAAAACCCCTGACAGCGCCCCATCGTCACCCGCGTTTGGCGCTTTAATCCAGCCAGGGATTGTGCAGCCAATGGCCCCTCAAGCGCGGTTTCTATTTCTCGTTTTGTCACCAATTCACAATGGCAGATAATTTCGCCGCTGCCGTCTTCTTTCCAGTCCCGATTCCCTATATCGGTAAGCACATTCGCGCGTGGGATCAACGGGTTAGCAATGGCCTGATGCTCAATCCCCATATCGCCATACAGCCCGAAAACATACTGCGCGATGCCCAACGCACCGCTTAATCCGGTAGAGCGAATGCCACCAACCGTAATCCAGTTTTGTGCTTTATCTGCCTTGATTTGATAGTCTTTAAATTCGCTGGCAGGGCGCAATCCCGAATAGGTAGCAGTGATTGGCATGCCCTTTAATTCAGGGATTTTTTCAACCCCTGATGCGACTAACATTTCAAGGGTTTCTGTATCAATGCTGGCATCGTCACGGCTTTCCTGATCTTCGGCGGTGGGGCCAACGGCAAGATTTCCGAACACCGTGCGAAACAGCACGATGCCCTTGGTGCGCGCCGTGGGAACAGGCAAGATCACCGCATTTGCCAGCTTGCTTGCGGCCTTGTCAAACACCACAAACTGGCCTTTGCGCGGGGTAATTTTGAAATCAGCCGCGCCAAACACCGACGCATTTACCAGATCACCGTAAAGCCCCGCACAGTTGATCACCGTCGTTGCATGAATTTCCCCCTGGCTGGTTTCCAACGCCCATTCATCACCATCAAAATTGCCGCCCGTTACCTCACAATTCAAACGCACATCACCGCCGTTTTCCAGCGATTGACGCAGGTAGTTGTAAGGCGACGACCACGGGTCAATCAGGCTTTCCCGTGGCACCCAAATCGCAGCGCGTGCGGTGTTAGACAAATGCGGCTCTTTTTCGCGCAATGCATC
>CAMZKY010000264.1 GCA_947311455.1 uncultured Marinosulfonomonas sp.
CTACCTGCTGGCTTACAACTTCCAACGCCCTCTAAAAGTGTTGAAATATATGTCGCCCTATGACAAAATAATCGAGATATACAAAGAAAAAGCCGAGCTGTTTTGGTTTGATCCCACCCAGAAGATTGTGGGACTTAACAAATAGGTGACTTGTCAGTGAACAATTTGCACCCAAAAGGACATATCCCGATGACCACGCCTAAACCTGTTGTTCTGTGTATTCTCGACGGCTGGGGCAATCGCGCCGACACTACGGCCAACGCCCCTGCCCTTGCCAATACCCCCACATTTGACCGGATCAAAGCCCATGGCCCAACCGCGCAATTGTTAACGCATGGGCTGGATGTGGGCTTGCCTACAGGGCAGATGGGCAATTCCGAAGTCGGGCATACAAATATCGGTGCGGGCCGCGTGGTGCCGATGGATTTGGTTAAAATCGACACGGCAATTGCGAAAAGCACCCTTGCTTCTGAACCTGCCTTGCAGGATTTCATCACCGCAGTTTCCGCGGCAAACGGCACCGCACATCTGATGGCAATTGTTTCCGATGGCGGCGTACACGGGGATATTAATCACCTGATTGCCGTCACCAAAATCATCGCTAACGCAGGCTTGCCCGTGGCCATTCACGCCATCACCGACGGGCGCGATGTTGCGCCTTCTTCTGCGGCGGGTTTTATGGAAACCCTACTCGCTGCGCTGCCGAAAAACGCCTTTATCGCAACCGTTGATGGCCGCTATTACGCCATGGATCGTGACAACAGATGGGAACGCGTGGCGCTGGCTTTTAACGCGATTATCCACGCCAAAGGCGAAACCGCCGGCACCCCGCAAAACGCGATCAGCCAATCTTATGCCGCTGATATCACAGACGAATTTATCAAGCCCACCGTCATCGGCGACTACGCTGGTGTTAAAAGCGGCGACGGGATTTTCTGCCTGAATTTTCGCGCCGATCGTGCCCGTGAAATTCTGGCCGCCATTGGTCAACCCGATTTTGATGCATTCGACACGGGCAACCGCCCCGTGCTTTCTGCATTTTTAGGTATGGTCGGTTATTCCTCGGCGCATAACGCCTATATGACAACGGTTTACCCCAAGGCCAAGCTGGTCAACACCCTCGGTGCATGGGTGGCAAAACAGGGCTTGCGTCAGTTCCGGCTGGCCGAAACCGAAAAATATCCGCATGTGACGTTCTTTCTGAACGGCGGCAAGGAACAACCCGAAAAGGGCGAAGACCGCTACATGGCCCCCAGCCCAAAAGTGGCGACCTATGATCTACAACCGGAAATGTCTGCGGCTGAAGTGGCCGACAATTTTGTGCGTGCAATCAAGGAGGGTTATGACCTGATCGTGGTAAATTTCGCCAACCCCGATATGGTGGGCCACACCGGTGATCTGGCCGCCGCGATGAAAGCCTGCGAAGCGGTTGATACGGGCTTGGGCCGCGCAATCACAGCGTTGGAAAAAGCCGGCGGCGCGATGATTGTCACCGCCGATCACGGCAATTGCGAAACCATGATTGATCCCGAAACCGGCGGGCCACACACGGCGCATACCATCAATCCGGTACCGGTGATCCTCGTGGGCGGGCCGGAGAATGCACGGCTGGTTGATGGGCGGCTTTCCGATCTTGCCCCGACATTGCTTGATCTGATGAATTTGCCCAAACCCGATGAAATGACAGGACACAGCCTGATTCGCATATGAAGATTTTCCCCGCCATAACAGCGGCCTTTCTGATTGTGGCCCCCTCGGTATGGGCGCAATCCGATCCAGTGACGCTGGCGGGGGATGCGGCGCAACAATTGGCCGACGCCACGATTGCCTTGCAAGAGGCGCGCGGATCGCACAACCGGATCGCCGCCTTAACCAACACGATCAAAGCCTATGAACAGGGGCTGGATGCCATCCGCGAAGAAATCCGGCGCGCCACAATCAAAGAGCAGGATTTGGAATTTGACCTAAAATCCCAACGCGACGAAATTGCCCGTTTGCTTGCGGTATTGCAAACCATGCAGGCCTCCTCGGGGCCTATTCAGTTTTTGCATCCAAACGGCCCGCTTGGCACAGCGCGCGCGGGGATGATCGTATCGGAAATGATGCCGATTCTAACCACGCGTGCCAACGCGCTTAAATTCAAAGTCGAAGATCTGGCTGTTTTGCGTGGCTTACAACAAAACTCGGCCAGTATTCTGATCAACGGCTTGAGAGATGTGCAAGACGCCCGCACAGAATTGGCGCTTGCTATATCTGATCGCACGGATTTACCACGTAAATACACGTCAAACGTAGATCGCCTGACCACCTTGATTAACAATGCTGAAACCCTTGATGCCTTTGCCACCGGCCTAACCACCACCCCCGAAGAAGGCGAGGTTGATGTTGGCCTACCCAGCTTTGCCATGGCCAAGGGTCATTTACATCTCCCTGTTTCTGGTATTGTCTTGCGTAAATTCAAGGAACCGGACGCCGCGAATATTGCCCGCCCCGGAATCATCCTTACCACACGCCCGTTTGCATTGGTAACCACCCCATGGCCTGCCACCATTCGCTATGCTGGCCCCCTGTTAAATTACGGAAATGTGATGATCCTCGAGCCGTCAAATGGGTATTTACTGGTTTTAGCGGGGTTAGATCAAGTTTATGGTGAGATCGGTGAAATTCTCCCCAAAGACTCCCCTGTGGGTTTGATGGGCGGAAATTCGTCACAGAATGATGAGTTTTCGTCACTTTCAAAATTTGGGGGTGGCATCCCGCGCTCACAATCGCTTTATATAGAGTTGAGAAATGGGCAAAAACCGATAGACCCAACGCAATGGTTTGCCCTGAACAAGGAATAGAGACGAATGAAAAAAATTCTTATGGTTGCATTGGCTGGCACGTTAGCTGGAACATTGGCCACCACCCAAATTGCAGGCCCTTTGATCGCAGAAGAGGCGAAAAACAACGCCTCGGTTTACCAACAGCTGGATTTATTTGGTGACATCTTTGAACGCATTCGTTCGCAATACGTCGAAGAAGTAGACGAAGCCGATCTTATTGAGGCCGCGATTAACGGCATGCTGACATCGCTTGATCCGCACTCAAGCTATCTGGCACCCAAAGATTTTGAAGATATGCAGGTTCGCACCCGTGGCAGCTTTGGCGGTTTGGGCATCGAAGTGACGCAGGAAGACGGCTTTGTAAAAGTTATCTCGCCCATGGATGGCACCCCCGCGGATGAGGCCGGAATTGAATCTGGCGATTTTATTACCCATGTTGACGGTGAAAGCCTGCTAGGGCTGAACCTGAATGATGCTGTTGAATTGATGCGTGGGCCGATTGGATCGGAAATTATCATCACCGTTGTGCGCGAAGGCGAACCGGAACCATTTGATGTATCAATCATTCGCGACACGATCAAACTCACCGCAGTGCGCACCCGTGTCGAAGGCAGCACCGTGGTGATGCGTATCAGCGCATTTAACGATCAAACCTATCCCAATCTTGAAAGCGGTCTGAAAAAAGCAGTCGAGGAACTGGGTGGTATTGAAAACGTAAACGGCTTTGTTGTTGATCTGCGCAACAATCCCGGTGGTTTGCTCGTCCAGGCAATCAAAGTTTCGGACGCATTCCTGAACGAGGGTGAAATCGTTTCCACCCGTGGCCGCGATCCGCAAGACAGTGATCGATATAATGCCTCCGAAGGGGATCTGGCCCAAGGCAAACCTATTGTCGTTTTGATTAACGGCGGCTCTGCTTCGGCCTCGGAAATTGTGGCTGGTGCATTGAAAGATCACCGACGTGCCGTTGTGGTTGGCACACAAAGTTTCGGCAAAGGCTCGGTTCAAACGATTATGCCGCTGCAGGGCAACGGCGCCATGCGCCTAACAACGGCGCGCTACTATACACCGTCTGGCCGTTCCATTCAGGCGCTTGGTGTTTCGCCAAACATCGTTGTCGAACAGCCACGCCCCAAACCTGTATCCGAAGACGATGCAAATGCTGATCGCCCACGCCGCACAGAAGCAAGCCTGCGCGGGATCATTAGCAATGATTCAATGACAGAAGACGAAAAGGCCCAATTAGAAGAGGATCGTAAAAAAGTGGAAGCCGCCGCAAAACTGCGCGACGAGGATTTCCAACTTTCTTATGCGGTTGATCTGTTGACAGGTTTATCGGCTTTGGCTGCAAGCAAATAAAAAGAGGGGGCTGGCCGCAAGGCTGGCCTTTTTTCTGATGACCTTGGACATTTCAAAACTCCCTTATCGATTAAATGCCGGCATCGTGTTGGCCAACACAGACGGGCGCATTTTTGCAGGCAAACGTCTGGATAATCCGGGTGACGCGTGGCAAATGCCACAAGGCGGTGTCGACAAAGGCGAAGACGTGCGCGCCGCCGCCCTGCGCGAACTAACCGAAGAAACAGGCGTGCCTGCCGACATGGTCACGATCGAAGCCGAAATTGACGACTGGATCGCCTATGATCTGCCCTTGGAAATCATCCCGAAACTGTGGAAAGGCCGTTACCGCGGGCAAAAGCAGAAATGGTATCTTATGCGGTTCCTGGGCAGCGACGAGATCATCGACATCAAACAGGAA
>CAMZKY010000265.1 GCA_947311455.1 uncultured Marinosulfonomonas sp.
AAGAAGCGGAGGAGGCATTCTATGCAAACCTGAACAAGCTTGATAAAGTGGCCTAAGTTTTGAACGAAAATGTCTCCGGTAAACCCGGGGCGGTTCAGTTTGCTCTGTTACTTTTTTCCATAGGCTCCATCCATACTTACTTTGGAGCCTCCGGCAAACAGGGAACGGTTCATTGCGGGCCACGCACAGAGCTTTGTCACCGATCCTCAAAGTCCAGTAATTACTCAATCCGAGAACGCGCACTGTATTGCCCTGTTGCGTCCAATTAACTGTGCGTTCCCGGCCATCGCTGTCTGCTTTAAAGATTGCTGGCTGGCGAGTTCCTTCGGCAAAGGTGAAATAGGTATAGCGCCCGTCATCATAGACGCTTGCTGGTTGAAAATCGCCTCGCCCCGATATGCCGTAATTGTAATTTTTTGGCGGTGTATATCCTTTCGGTGTTGTACTTGCCCGTCGAGGACGATCATCTGGGTATATGAACCGAACCTCGTAAAACCGCCCTGTACGTCCACTGATTTTTCCTTCCCGAAGCTCAAAGGAATAGGTCCGCCGGTTTGTAATGACTGTCATATTTGTGACCGCGCCACTAACATGCGGTTTTATTGAGACAACATTGCCCAGATTGGTCACTGGCGTGATTTCAAAACTTTCGGTATCCCCTGCGATAACCGCTTCAAATCGTTCGCCACGGCCAAAATGGATTGTTGTCGCAAATTTCAGATCTGTTTCAATCAGGTAAACTTGGTCAGGGTTATAAACTGCATTTCGTACCCGAATATCCTTTGGCCCGCCTGATGGCGTTGAGGCAGCAAAAGCGGTTGTTGTGAGCGCGGCCAAAATTGATAGCGTCAAAGCTGTTTTTCTCAACATGTTATTTCTCCAATGTTTCGGCATCTACGCGGTATGAAGTGACAACAAATCCAAGTGGATTTCCCCATACCTCTTGCAGCAACTTTTTTGTTTCTGGCCTAAATTCATAGCCAATGGTGGCCACATAACCCCTGGTCACGGTTCGATTGTCTCTGGGCTTGCGAAGTGTGCGGGTGAAGCGGACCTGCGCGACACCTGTATCGAGCTGGTTGACGGATTTTATTACAACATCAATTTTTGCTTCTGGCCCATAAACCTTGATAGGGTAATCATCGTTTGTGGAATCCCAAAGTTCTCGAAGCGTCCGGGCCGCATCACCATCAGAGCGTTCCAACACCGAGTTGATACGTTCTTCACTGTCCGTAATATCGTATGTTTCCCGCTGATCCACATAGGCGACCAAATTGGCTTGGATGATTGCGTCAGATTCACCCAGAGTCATATTTTGAACCGTTGCCACTCGATCCATTTGACCATTGGTTTTATCAACTACAACAATATGGGTCTCGGTGGTTTTGAGGGGCAGGATCGAAACAGCACCGACGAACCCGACAACGCCAATTGTTACGCCGATTGCAGCTACAATATAGGCTATCCGTTCGCGCCGTTTTGGCCCTAGTATCAGGTCAGCTTCAAAAATGTCTTTTTCAGCTCTCATGGCAGATTCCTTCTGTTGGTTTTCCAGAGAAAACCTCTTAGTTATTTTTTTCGCAGTTTATTTGTAGCTGCCAGTATTTTGTTTGGGTTCGATCGGGCAGGGACCGATTGCGAAGTTGTGGACCCACCGCTTTCTGGATTTTTTAAGGCCTCGATTCCGGCGGTAGTCCCAACCTTTACGCGGTTTCCTATGTGGCTACCAATTTTGACGGTGCCTCTTTTTGCAAGGCCGGAAAGGCCAACCGCGTTAGCGGCCAAACCAATTGTTCCGCTCAATCCTTGGGCAATTGCCGGAACTTGTGTCATGATACCTGCCGACAACAGTAAAACGACGATGAACGGAAAAATTACACTTAGCGTTTCAACATTGTCCGGGTTGGGTGATCCTTCTGCGACTTTGCCGGCAATCGCAATAACCAGCCCTGCTGCGCCTGCCGCCGCGATCGGCATAAACGCATATCCAATGATACTTCGTGTCCATGCCTCAAATATCGGCATGGTCGCTTTAAATAGAGAGCACACAATGGCCAGCGGCCCCAGAACAACAAAGATAGTCAGAACAATCTTCGCATAGGCTATTATACCGGCTGCAATTGCAGCGAAAATTCCGGCAATAACCCAGACAGCGACACCAAGGACAGCCCCAAACACCCAACCGGCGTTGTCGCCAATGGCGTCTCCATATTTAGTCACTTGCGAGACCATACCGTCGAGAGCGTTGTATAACCCTCCTGTAGTGGATATTTCTGTGCCACCGATAATTGTCGCACCAATACTATCGGGCACTTTTGTAATGATATCGTATATAATTTCAAAGTTAGCCCAAGATTGAGCGAAGATTCCAACAAGCACAATCTTCATCCCAAAGGCAAAGAAGCTACCAAAGGTCATTGGCCTTATTTGTGCAACAATATTCACACCAAGTAATGCGACAAGCACAATGGAGCCAGCCGTGATCACATTACCAACGTTGCCTGCGATAGTACTAAAACCAGATTGTGCAACGCCTTCAACAGCTTGGTCTACAACAGACAATATATCATTAATGATACCCATTACAGATTACATCCCTTGATACGGTGTTGTTCGAGATCATCAGCTTTTGCACGTAACTCCGAGATGTTAAACCGGAGGCCCGAATTGTCATTGAGTTCAAATTCTGGTGCGCGTGCAGCAACCTCATCCCATGATATTTGGTTGTAAAAGCACTCGCATGACCCGGTTTCCTGCCATTTTTCTAAAGCCATAATGCGCAATATTTGTAACAGACCTGCACGTTCTATGCCTTTATCAGCTAACCTTTCAGGCACTTTCCACCCAAATGGTAAAGCACATTCAGGCTCTTCGTTCGCCGGGATGGCCATTGAACGAAACTTGCGTTGCTCTTCAGTTTCTCCTTGAGCGAGTTGTTCGACAACCTGTGCCGGAACAAGAGGACCACCTTTCGGTTCATCCGGCTTTGATATCATGTTGTAAACAACGCCAAATCCAAGAGCTGCAACACCGCAGACTATTCCTATGGTTATGCTCTTCATTACTCTTCTACCCCCATTGTGCGAAATTTACGTTCAGCGGCCAGCGTTGCCGCGTCTACAACGCCCAGTTGCCCGGCACTTACACCGGCGGCAGCTTCCAAACGCCAGATTTGTGTGAGAATGATGCCTAGCTCGGCTGTAACGCGCGTATTCAGATCGACCGCAGCTTTCAGACCGTCTTGATCGTCGATATGGCCTACCATTGTTTGTAGTCGGTCCAGACTTTGGCCTGCTTCCTGATGGGATTCTTCGGCGGCGACTGACAACATAGCACTGGCACCCGCTTGAGTTGCCAGATTTTGTTCACCCTGGTTTGTTGAAGTCGAAAGGGTTTGCAGCCGCTCACGAGTGAAACCGCCGCTGTTAAGAACACCTTCAATGCGGGACGCCGCAGCAGAACCTTCACGGAATGCACCCGTGTAATTGCCGCTTCGGATCTGATCGAGTGATGCCAATGGCTCTTCAATCACACCTTTCAGACGTTTAAAATCTTCGAGTGATGCTAAAAGCTCGCCCAAACCATTGCCTTTGACCAAGGAAAGAAGTTGCGCGTCCAGATTTGTCAACTGGCTGATTTGTGTCTCCAGCTCTGCCTTCATTGTTGCAACCTGTTCAAGCTGGACATTCATGTCGCTTGCCATTTGTTCGAGCTGTTGCAAAAGCTGCGCAAGTTGGGTTCTGTCCGTGGTAGGCACACCTTGGGCCGACGCATGCGTTGTTAATGCAAAAACGGATACGGCAGTTACTTTGAGTAATTTCTTAATCATTCTGGGACTCCCATTTTTTTAAAGTCGTGTTCAGCGAGGCGATCAGCAACAAGCTGTTGTGCTATTGCCCCTTCGCGAATCTGATTAGCCGCCATCAGCCTTGTTCTCATAACAAGGATGCGGCCTATTTCGGCTCTGGCATAAGTATTCAATTCAATTGCAGCTTTGACATTTGGCTGGTCGTCAATTTGTCTGATAATAGAGCTTAGGCGCGCAACAACCTGGTCAACCGTTGCGTGGCTGTCAGCGCCGTAATATACGGATGCATCGGACACATTTCCCGCTTCTGCCAATGCGTAATCGCTTGGTGACAGTGTTCCCAGAGCATCAACGCCGCCGATAACCGCAAGGTATTCGTTGTAATATTTGGTGATATTACGGACATACCCCTGCGTTTCCTTGAAGGGGGGGACACCACCGTACTTGCGCACATTACCAGGACCGGCGTTATAAGCCGCCAACGCATAGGGTATGTTTCCAAATGTGTTCAATTGTGTGGTGATATATTTTGCCCCACCTCTCAAATTTTCTATTGGAATGTTTGGATTTACCCCGAGGTCTGAACCGCCCCGGGTTTACCGGAGAGTAAAACTCTCGAAGGATGGACCCTATGACACAGAGAAAATACACCCCGAGTTACACGGCTGAATTTCGCGAGCGCGGTATTCGGCTTTTCAAAGAAAACCGCAGCAATTATTC
>CAMZKY010000266.1 GCA_947311455.1 uncultured Marinosulfonomonas sp.
CGAAACACCAAGCCCTGCGCCCTTTAGCCTGAATGATCTCGTCGCGCGTTCCTTGGTGAATGCAAATAACGGCTCCTATGTTGCAACGTTGGAATCCGAAGCCAAGGATTCCCGCATTGTTGCGCCCACCACGGGCACCATTTTTGAAAACACCTTAATTTCGGCAAATCATTCTGTGACGCTTGCGGCTGTACAGACTACAAATTCTAACGATTCAGCGTATGTGTCACAACTTAGAGAAGCCAGCGCACCGCCAAAACGTGTGCTTTCCGCCAAAAAGCACACGGTGCGTCGGGGCGATAACCTGATGAAGCTGTCGTATATCTATTACGGGCGCACATCGGATTATGTGGCCATTTTCCAGGCCAATCGCGACAAGATTAAAAACCCGGATAGAATTCGCGTTGGTCAAAAGCTGGTTATACCGGCGCTGTAAATTTTGGGGCGCATTTAGCACTTTTTCAAAGTTTTATTTGCCATATGCCAATCAACATCGGCGGGCTGATTGACTCGGTGGTTAAACCCCATCATATCGCTGCTATGACTGATCTAAAACATATCCGCAATTTTTCGATCGTGGCGCATATTGACCACGGAAAATCCACCCTTGCTGACCGTCTTATCCAAGAGACGGGCACAGTGAAGGAGCGCGACATGCAGGCGCAGTTGCTGGACACCATGGATATTGAACGCGAGCGCGGCATTACCATCAAGGCCAACACGGTGCGGATTGATTACCATGCGGACAATGGCGAAGATTATATCCTGAACCTGATTGACACCCCGGGTCACGTAGATTTCGCCTATGAGGTTTCACGCTCCATGCGGGCGGTTGAGGGATCACTTCTGGTTGTCGACAGCTCCCAAGGGGTTGAGGCGCAGACTTTGGCCAATGTCTATCACGCCATCGAGGCCGACCACGAGATCGTGCCGGTTTTGAACAAGATTGACTTGCCTGCCAGTGAACCGGATCGTGTGGCAGAACAGATCGAAGATGTAATTGGCATCGATGCGTCAGGTGCCATTCTGGTATCGGCCAAAACCGGCGAAGGCATTCACGAAACCCTTGAGGCGATTGTGGCGCATTTGCCCTCGCCTGTCGGTGATATCGACGCGCCGCTTAAGGCGATGTTGGTGGATAGCTGGTATGATCAATATCTGGGCGTAATTGTTCTGGTGCGCATCATTGATGGCATCATGAAAAAGGGTGACAAAATCGCCATGATGCACACGGAGGCAACCTATCAACTGGATCGCGTCGGGGTGTTTCGCCCTGAAATGGATATGGTGGATCAGCTTGGCCCCGGGGAAATTGGATTTTTTACCGCCAGCATCAAACAAGTGCGCGATACCAAGGTTGGCGATACCATCACCCATGAAAAACACGGCTGCAAAGAGGCATTGCCGGGCTTTGCCCCTAGCCAACCCGTGGTGTTCTGTGGCTTGTTCCCTGTGGATAGTGCCGAGTTTGAAGATCTGCGCGAAGCGATCAGCAAGCTGTCATTGAATGACGCGTCGTTCAGTTCGGAAATGGAAACATCCGCCGCGCTTGGCTTTGGGTTTCGCTGCGGGTTTTTGGGCCTGTTGCACCTTGAGGTGATCCGCGACCGGCTGGAGCGCGAATACGATATTGATCTGATCACCACCGCCCCCTCGGTGGTTTACAAAATCCACATGCGCGATGGCACGGTGACCGATTTACACAATCCTGCCGATATGCCCGATCTAACGCTGGTCGATCATCTGGAAGAACCGCGCATCCGTGCCACCATTTTGGTGCCTGACGAATATCTGGGGGATGTTCTGAAACTATGCCAAGACCGCCGCGGCATTCAGGAAACCCTAACCTATGCGGGTAGCCGTGCCATGGTGATCTACGATCTGCCGCTTAATGAAGTTGTGTTTGATTTCTATGACCGCCTGAAATCGGTAACCAAAGGCTATGCGTCGTTTGATTATACGCTTGAGGATTACCGCGAAGATTTCTTGGTTAAAATGTCGGTGCTGGTAAACGAGGAACCTGTGGATGCACTATCCACCATGGTGCACCGTGATCGCGCCGAGGCCCGTGGCCGCGCGATGGTTGAAAAACTGAAAGACCTGATTCCGCGCCATATGTTCAAAATCCCTATTCAGGCCGCGATTGGCGGGCGGGTGATTGCCCGCGAAACCCTGTCGGCGATGCGCAAAGACGTGACTGCGAAATGTTACGGCGGCGATGCTTCGCGTAAGAAAAAGCTGCTGGAAAAGCAGAAAAAGGGTAAGAAAAAGATGCGCCAGTTCGGGAAAGTCGAAATCCCGCAAAGCGCGTTTATTTCTGCGCTGAAAATGGATGACTAACCGGCCACTCATCAGCCCTTTCGGTCTTCTTCGTTAACAAAGAACGGCCGAAGGGCATAATAAGTGGCTGTGCAGCCATGTTTCGGACTTGACCTCGATCAAGGACATACCTTTTCTATAATAATATCGCTAATATTGAATTTGTTTCAAGAAAAGGGGAAGCGGTATGTTTAGACTTGCATCAATGATTTATTCCATCGCGGGCGCAACATTGGCGGGGATCGCCATTATTGCGGTGCTGGTGGCCGGAATGGTAACCACCAAAGCCATCGTCTGGGCGGCTGTGGCGGGCTTTGTTTTGGCGTTGCCAATTGCCTGGATTGTGGCAAAGAAGATTGACGCGATGAAATAGTGGCCGTGCGGGGTTGTAAATGATAGGGGTATCACCATATAGCGTTTCTTGAATGTTACGCTTTCTCAAAGGATGCCCTTATGTCTAAACCCGCCGGATACTCCC
>CAMZKY010000267.1 GCA_947311455.1 uncultured Marinosulfonomonas sp.
ACCCGCAACACCCGCTCATAGTAGCCGCCGAACGGTATCAGGCGCGGAGCCGGTTCGTCACAAAGTTGAACGTGGTGAAACAGCCTTTACGATTTCTCGCCTCTACAATGTTTCCGTGAAATCCTTGGCAGAATGGAATGGTCTTGGAAGCAATCTAAATGTACGCGAAGGCCAGTATTTGCTGATTCCGGTTGCATCCCCAACGATCCAAACGGCCAGTAATTCTTCCAATACAAGTGAGCCAGGTCGCGGTTCTACGACACCTATTCCTCCAAGTGCAACGCAACCGTTACCAAATGACGTTGCTCCGGTAAAACCAAGCGATAAACCCGCCTCGCCCAATTTGGCCAGTCAGCGCACGGCGGCCAGCACCGGGCAATTTGTGTATCCGGTTCAAGGCAAAATCATCCGCGCATTTTCCAAGAAAAGTGACGGGATTGATATTTCTGTAAAGGCCGGAACATCGGTTAAATCCGCGGCATCCGGCACAGTTGCAGCCATTACCCGCGACACCGATCAGGTTGCGATTCTGGTGATCCGCCATTCCAACAATTTGCTAACCATTTATGCAAATGTAGATGGAATTAAGGTGAAAAAAGGAGAGCGGGTCAAACGTGGGCAAGTTATTGCCAAGGTTTCAGGCGGCAGATCGGCGTTTTTACACTTTGAGGTGCGCAAGAATTTCGAAAGCGTCGATCCGATGCCTTATTTGAATTAAATTTAGAACGTAAGCACATAAAAGCGGGTATCCAGCAATCATCGCCAGATACCCGTTTAAACCACTGGTTTCGGCTTATTTTTTCAGCGCCGCATTCATCTTTGCACGCGGATCATAGGCATGATTTTTCTGCCAGCTTTCTAACAATGCTGCGCTATCGTCATCCAGGCGTTCCGGCATATCAACACTTAGCCGAACCAGCTGATCACCTTTTTTGCGCGCCGTTTCAATGCCACGCCCCTTAAGGCGCAAAACCTTGCCGCTGGTTGATCCTCGCGGGATATTTAGCCCAACGGCCCCGCGTAATGTCGGCACTTCTACTTTGGCACCCAGCCCTGCCTCATACACCGTCACTGGTAAGATAACTTCGATATCCAGCCCGTCACGTTTGAATACAGGATGTGCCATGATCTTAACCTCGATCATCGCGTCTCCTGCCGGGCCGCCGTTGTGGCCAGCATCCCCTTTGCCTTTCAAGCGAATGGTTTTGCCATCATCGATGCCGCGTGGAATTTTCACGCTTAGCGTGGCACCGTCAGCCAAACGCAATTCTTTCGCGCCGCCAAGCGCCGCATCCAGAAAACTGATTTTCATCGCATAACGCCGGTCTTCACCTTTAAACGCTTGCTGTCGAAATCCGCCGCCAAAGCCGCCTTGCTGTCGTCCGCGAAACATTTGCGAAAACAGATCATTCATGTCTCCGCCGCCAAAGCCGCCCTGAAAACCGCCCTGCCCTTGTGCGCCATGAAACGGATTGCCCCCGCCAAATTGCGGCGCGCGATCATTGCCTTCATCATCGATTTCACCGCGATCATAAAGCGCGCGTTTATTATCATCCCCAATGATATCATACGCCGCCGACACCTTTTTAAACCGTGCCTCGTTCTTTTTATCATTAGGGTGCAAATCAGGATGCAGCTTTTTCATCAGCTTGCGATAGGCGCTTTTGATGTCGCTTTGAGAGGCGTTTTTGGAAACGCCAAGTGTTTTATAGAGTTGGTCAGACATAAGAATATCTCGTGTATAAGTGTTATCCCCTATCTAAGGGGTTAAGACCCGAGTTCAAGGCTTTTTGTGGTATTTATAACACATTTACCCGTATTATATGCGCACAGCTTTGCGCCCTGCCAGATCTGTCACGTATTGCCATGCCACACGGCCCGAACGGCTGCCACGGGTGGCGGCCCATTCAATCGCCTCGGCACGCAGGGTTTCTGGTGTAATTTCAATGCCATAGGCCACAAGATAGCCATGGATCATCTGCAAGTATTCATCCTGCGAACAAGGATGAAACCCAAGCCACAACCCAAACCGATCCGACAGCGAAACCTTTTCCTCAACCGCTTCGCCGGGATTAATCGCCGTGCCACGTTCGTTTTCGATCATATCGCGGGGCATCAGGTGGCGTCGATTTGACGTTGCATATAAAACCACATTGTCAGGCCGTCCTTCGACACCGCCATCCAAAACCGCCTTAAGCGATTTATAATGCGCGTCATCGTGGGAAAACGACAGGTCATCACAAAACAGCAAAAACCGTTCATCTGCGTCACGCAACAGGGTTAATAAACGGCCAATACTGGGCAAATCCTCGCGCTGCACCTCGACGATTTTCAGCTGTTCACCACGCTTCAAAACCTCCGCATGCACGGCCTTGACCAGACTGGATTTCCCCATTCCGCGCGCGCCCCACAACAGGGCATTATTTGCGGGGTAGCCACCGGCAAATTGCAGAGTGTTTTTAAGCAACGTATCGCGCGATCGGTTCACCCCGACCAGTAAATCAAGCGCAACGCGATTGACGTTTTGCACGGGCTCCAGACGATCCGGTGAGACGTGCCAGACAAATGCATCCGCCGCCTTAAAATCGGGGGCCTTGGCGCTTGGCGGGGTAAGCCGCTCAAGCGCGTTGGCGATCCTGATTAATGCGTCTTCATTCATTTGCTTGTATCATCATCCGAAACATCATCATCGTCGAATTCGGCGTAGACCGGATCATCTTCAAAGGCATCTTCGCCCTCATCATCCTCGTCTTCGTCATCCTCAAACCAAAGGCCTTCGGTACGCAGTTTTGCTTCGCGTTTACGCTCCACATAATCCACCAAATGGATCGACACCTCATAAAGGCCAAACACCACCACAAACAGCACGAGTTGCGTGATGACATCGGGCGGGGTGACGATGGCGGCCAGCACCAAAATGCCAACAATCGCGTATTTACGCACGTTGCGCAGGCCCACAGCCGACACCAAGCCAGCCTTGCCCATTAGGGTTAATAGCACTGGCAGCTGGAAACAAATCCCGAAAGCGACCATCATTTTCAGAGTAATATCAAGGGTTTCGTTCACTTTCCCCTGAAATACGATTTTCACACCTTCATCCGTTGCCGCAGAAATGCCGCCTTCGGGCTGAAACGCGGTAAAGATTGATGAGGCATCTGCAAACCCAAGGAAAAAGTTCATCGCCATCGGAATAACGATGTAATGGGAAAACGCCGCGCCCAAAATAAACAACAGGGGCGACGAAATGATAAACGGCAAAAACGCCGATTTTTCATTTTTATACAGGCCCGGCGCCACGAATCGCCACATCTGATAGGCAATCGCGGGGAAAGACAGGCCAAGGCCAAACACCATTGAAATACGGATCAGAGTGAAAAAATATTCCTGCGGCGCAGTAAACTGCATTACCGGATTGGGATCGCCCAGCTGACGCATGGTTTTTTCAATCGGAGTTAGCAAAAAATCCAGAATCCAGCTTCCGAAACTGAAACAAATGATCATCCCAATCAAAAACGCCCCAACCGAATAGATAATCCTGTTACGCAATTCGGCCAGATGTTCAATTAGGGGCGCAGAACTTTCTTCGACGGTATCGGTCATGATTTGCTCTCGGCTTTGGGGGCAGCTTTACGAGGTTTCGCAGCGGGCTTTTTCGCCGCTGGTTTCTTAGCTGCGGGCTTTTTGGGCGCTGCTTTTTTCACCGCGGGCTTTTTCGCCGCCGGTTTCTTGGGTGCAGGTTTTTTGGCAGCTGGCTTTTTTGCAGGTTTCGCGGCGGCATCCTCATCCGCCGCTTTTTCTGCCGCTTTACGCTTGGTCGCGGATTTCGCCGTGGCATCGCGGATTTTCTTCGCCGCCTCGGCCCGTTCCTCGCTTAAACCCGTGTCTTTTTCAGCACTGCCGGATTTGGCAGACGACGGATTGATCGGATCCCAATCTTCGAATTTGGAGGCCACATCATCCAGCGCATCCAGACCCAGACCTTTTTTCGAGGTCATACTTTTCAAATCACCTGCAACATCTTTGACGCCAGCCTCGTCGGCGGCCTCGTTCATTGCCTTTTGGAAATCACGCGCCATGCCTTTGGCTTTGCCGGTGAAACGCCCCAAGGTGCGGAACATACCTGGCAAATCTTTGGGGCCAACAACAATAAGCGCCACGATGCCAATGATCAAAAGTTCGGTCCAGCCGATGTCAAACATATACCTATGCCCTATTTAAGAAAAAGAAAGGAATGCGCCGGATTAGGCGTCTTCTTTTTCTTTCGCAGGGGTCACATCAACAGCTTCTTCTGCGGCGGCGTCTTCCAGCTCTTTTTTGCCTTCGTTCACACCTTTTTTGAAGGATGTGATGCCTTTGCCGACTTCGCCCATCAGGGATGAAATTTTGCCGCGGCCAAACAGAACCAAAACAACAACGGCGATCAAAAGAAGGCCGGGTAGGCCGATATTATTAAGCATGGTAGTCTCCTAAAACCTGGGCACATCTGTGCCCGAATATTACGTTGCCCCGTTTTTATGCAGCCCAGCCCCAAGATCAAAGCCCAAAACCACCGCATGTGCAGGTTTTTTGGGTGAGAACGGGATAAATATACCGCGGGAAAACGCTACTGACAGGTTTATGTCAGTTGATATTTCATAAGACAAGGTGCGAAATCACAAACCAAGCAATAAAAGCGCACATCAAGATACCCACATCCCCTTTACCTGTTTTGTGCTTACTCTCACTTTAATTGCCCTACTATCCTATGATAATAGAACGGTTTATTCGTCGTAATCCCCGCTTGACCCCGCGCCCCAGCTGCGAAATTGTACCCCTATGCGCCGCTCTGACCGCCTTTTTGATTTGATCCTTCTCCTGCGTGACGGGAAACTGCACCGTGCGCATGATTTGGCCGCAACGCTTAAGGTCTCGGCCCGCACAATTTACCGCGATATGGATACGCTGGTCGCTACGGGCGTGCCTGTGGAGGGTGAGCGCGGCGTGGGCTACAGAATGACCGACACCATCACCCTGCCCCCCTTGAACCTCACGTCAAACGAACTCGAGGCCTTGCATCTGGGCATGGCC
>CAMZKY010000268.1 GCA_947311455.1 uncultured Marinosulfonomonas sp.
GCAGCAAATGATCGGCGGGAACCAGACTTTCAAGCGTGACCATCTCAAGCTCGGTCTGAACGGGGGAAGCTTTCTTTAACATACCACATTGAATCAAAAATCCCCGCATAAAGCGAGGACTTTGTCAGCAGTCTGAGGCGCTGCAAGATATTGCGCGGCTTTTTGCCTTGCTTGCGGTTGGTTGCTTCTTATCCTTTAAGCATTTTTAGTTCAGCTTCAAGTTTGTCAACATCGATTGAAAACCGTGTTTCTAGCGTGGCGCGCGTTTCATCGTCTAGCTCTAGCCTTTCTGGCAATCCTCGACCGAAGTGGGAATCGTTGTGATTGCTGATACCACGTAAATACATATCCGAATCATGGCGTGTAATTGTTGGCATGTGTTTAAAAGCAACGTGATGCGGAAAATTCATTACATTTTTATTAAGGGCTTTTGTGATAGCAATCGCAAAAGCGGGTGTCCAATAAGGTCTCTGGACGCGCGCAGTTTTCAGGCCGTTTTTTGTAAGTTCGAAAACTAAGCCTCGATTGAAGTCGATCGCCATCTTTCCAGTTTCACGATATATTGGCGCGACCATATTTGCGTTTCGACGAAGGCGCTTAATCTTAATAAAGTCCACGGACACAGCATCGTCATCATCCAAGCGAAACTGAATTGACCAGTCGTGGGATTTGTCCAACACATGCTCAAACACTTGCGCCATCGCCTGACGATATTGCATTGGCTCAAATGCAAGAACAACCGCGTGGGGGATGTCCTCTGTAAGGGATAGTATTTTTTCGGTGATATGTTCAGGAAGAGAGGTTCCTATAAGAATGACAAACACGAAATCTGTATCGATTTGATTTCGAATACCTGGAAGGGTTATGTGCTCCAGAGTGAATAATCGTTCTGCTAAACGTTTTTCTTCATACAAATACTGGACTCTTTCCTCATATGACTCGTGCGTGATTTGAAATCCGCCCGAAAGGCAGGGATAAGAGAATCTACAAAGCCCGACAATTTGCATTCTTCGCCTCACAGTGTTGTTTCTGATGCAGGACCTACAGTTTATAGCAGCGTGCCAGCCGAGTATATTACCGTTATAAAGCTAATTGAGAGATTCTGCATCTATTCTTGTTGCCATTGTTGACAAGGATAGCGACTCTGCCTATACGGCGACCACTTGGGTAGGGATTGTTCCCGTTTTACCTGATTTAAATGATTAGATGGTCAAGATTCGGGCTGGCGCTCCAATCCTCTGGTATACCAGCCATATCGCCTCTGAAGAATGAGGCGCATGTGGTTTTTGCGCTGTGCGGGTGGTCCATCCGTTCTTAATTTTAATGTGTTGCAACACGGGGAAATAACCGGAATGCCAACGATACAACAGCTGATCCGCAAACCGCGCCAGCCGAAAGTAAAACGCTCGAAATCTCTCCACCTGGAGGGCTGCCCACAGAAACGTGGTGTATGTACGCGCGTCTATACAACGACACCAAAGAAGCCAAACTCTGCTATGCGGAAGGTTGCCAAGGTGCGCCTGACTAATGGCTTCGAAGTCATTAGTTATATCCCAGGTGAAAGCCACAACCTTCAGGAGCACTCTGTGGTTCTGATCCGTGGCGGACGTGTAAAAGATTTGCCTGGTGTGCGTTACCACATCCTTCGCGGTGTCTTGGATACTCAAGGCGTCAAAGACCGTAAACAACGTCGTTCGAAATACGGCGCGAAGAAGCCGAAATAGGAGAGCGAGATGTCACGTCGCCACGCCGCAGAGAAACGTCAAGTATTACCGGATGCCAAATTCGGTGATGTCATTTTGACGAAATTTATGAATAACCTGATGATCGACGGTAAAAAATCCGCCGCCGAGCGCATCGTTTACAACGCGTTTGACCGCGTTGAAAGCAAGCTGAAAAAAGCACCTGTAGAAGTGTTCCATGAAGCACTTGAAAACATCAAACCATCTGTCGAGGTTCGGTCTCGTCGTGTGGGTGGTGCAACCTATCAGGTGCCCGTCGAAGTGCGCCCCGAGCGTCGCGAAGCATTGGCCATTCGCTGGTTGATCATCGCAGCACGCAAGCGTAACGAAAACACAATGGAAGAGCGTCTTGCAGGCGAATTGATGGATGCTGTTGCAGAACGCGGCACTGCTGTCAAAAAACGTGAAGACACTCATAAAATGGCCGAAGCGAACAAAGCTTTCAGCCATTACCGCTGGTAACCCTTTAGCGATAGGCCCGATCAAATGGCACGCGAATACCCTCTAGACCAATACCGAAACTTCGGCATTATGGCGCATATCGATGCAGGTAAAACAACCTGTACCGAACGTATTCTGTATTACACAGGTAAATCCCACAACATTGGCGAGGTGCATGACGGTGCCGCAACAATGGACTGGATGGAGCAAGAGCAGGAGCGTGGTATTACCATTACTTCCGCTGCGACAACCACATTCTGGGAGCGCACAGAAGACGGCACAACACCGCAATCTACAAAGCACCGGATGAACATCATCGACACCCCGGGACACGTTGACTTCACGATTGAAGTTGAGCGCTCATTGGCGGTTCTTGATGGTGCGATTGCGTTATTGGACGGGAACGCCGGTGTGGAGCCGCAAACAGAAACTGTTTGGCGTCAGGCTGATCGTTACAAAGTGCCACGTATTGTGTTCGTTAACAAAATGGACAAAATCGGTGCGGATTACGACAACTGTGTTCGCATGATCAAAGATCGTACAGGTGCAACACCGTGTCCGATTTCGTTCCCGATCGGGTCTGAAGTTGATCTTGAAGGCATTGTTGATCTGGTGACCATGCAGGAATGGGTTTGGGTCGGAGAAGACCTTGGCGCATCTTGGGAAATTCGTGATATTCGCCCTGAGCTGCAAGATCGTGCCGACACCATGCGTGCCGAAATGATTGAGCTTGCCGTTGAAATGGACGATGAGGCCATGGAAGCCTATCTGGACGGGGAAGAGCCTGACGTGGCTACGCTGCGTAAATTGCTGCGTGCCGGTACAATTGCCATGAAGTTTGTGCTGATCCTTGGTGGCTCTGCGTTTAAAAACAAAGGTGTGCAACCTTTGTTGAATGCGGTTATCGATTATTTGCCAAGCCCGCTGGATGTTGTTGATTACATGGGCTTTAGGCCCGGTGACGAAACAGAAACCCGCGACATTCCGCGTCGTGCGGATGACGAAATGCCATTCTCGGCGCTTGCTTTTAAAATTATGAATGACCCGTTTGTTGGTTCCTTGACCTTCACTCGTATCTATTCTGGCGCATTGGCTAAAGGTGACGGCATTCTGAATTCGACCAAAGGCAAAAAAGAACGCGTTGGCCGGATGATGATGATGCACTCCAATGATCGCGAAGAGATCACCGAAGCCTTTGCGGGCGACATCATCGCGCTGGCCGGTCTGAAGCAAACCACCACTGGTGATACGCTTTGTTCCGTTGCTGACCCGGTTATTCTGGAAACAATGACATTCCCCGATCCTGTGATCGAGATTGCTGTTGAGCCGAAAACCAAAGCGGACCAAGAGAAAATGTCGACTGGTCTGGCTCGTTTGGCTGCAGAAGACCCATCGTTTCGCGTTGAGACCGATTTTGAATCCGGTCAAACAATCATGAAGGGCATGGGTGAGCTTCACCTTGATATCCTTGTGGATCGTCTGAAGCGTGAATTCAAAGTTGAGGCCAACATTGGTGCGCCGCAAGTGGCATATCGTGAAACCATTGGTCACGAAGTTGAACATACCTACACCCACAAGAAACAATCTGGTGGTTCAGGCCAGTTCGCCGAAGTGAAAATGGCCATTATACCCACAAAACCCGGCGAAGGTTACAGCTTTGAAAGCAAAATCGTTGGTGGTGCTGTTCCGAAAGAATACATCCCCGGTGTTGAAAAAGGCATTAAATCCGTGATGGATAGCGGCCCTCTAGCTGGCTTCCCTGTGATCGACTTCAAAGTTGAATTGCTGGACGGTAAATTCCACGATGTTGACTCTAGCGTTCTGGCGTTTGAAATTGCTGGCCGCATGTGTATGCGCGAAGGCATGAGAAAAGCTGGCGCAAAAATGCTGGAGCCGATTATGAAAGTCGAAGTGATCACACCTGAAGAATATACAGGTGGTATTATCGGCGATCTGACATCCCGTCGTGGTCAGGTTCAGGGACAGGATACACGCGGTAACGCGATTGCGATCGATGCTTTTGTGCCGCTGGCCAACATGTTTGGTTACATCAACACACTTCGGTCTATGTCTTCTGGTCGTGCGAATTTCTCGATGCAGTTCGATCATTATGAACCGGTTCCACATGCTATCTCTGAAGAAATCCAAGCAAAATTCGCGTAGGCGCGGTGGCGCATCGCATAATATCTAAATAAGGAGGCCACCATGGCTAAAGAAAAGTTTGAGCGTACAAAACCGCACGTTAACATCGGCACAATCGGCCACGTTGACCACGGTAAAACCACATTGACAGCAGCAATCACCAAATATTTTGGTGATTTCAAAGGCTATGACGAAATCGA
>CAMZKY010000269.1 GCA_947311455.1 uncultured Marinosulfonomonas sp.
AATACCCTTGTCTGACGATTCCACGATTCCGGAATCCTAGATTCCAAAGCACATTCAATTCACCGCGTATTGTGATTTCGATTCTATTTGGCTGGTGAATTCACCATAACAGCGTTTGGCAGATTTCCATGATAGACGCTGCCAAATTGTAGAAACATCGCCAAGCAAAATCCATAGCGCAAGTCAAAACCGCGCAAAGCGTTCTAACTTTGCGCGGTTTCAGTATCTTATAGAATAAATCGGCCTAGGCCTGAAATTCCTATCCTAGTGAAGTTTGGATCCAACATCCTTGATCGCTGCGTCGATGAGCGCGTTGCCGTCGGCAGCACTCATTTTCTTGGCGATCACGTCTTGTGCGGCACCAATAGCAACCAGAATTGCACTGTCGCGCACTTCTTTCACGGCAGATGCTTGAGCAGAGCTGATTTGATCTTCAGCAGCGGCCAAACGGCGGGCGATCGAAGATTTCAGGGCGTCTTTCGCTTCGTCGGCAGCTTTGTTGGCATCTACACGAGCGGCTTCGACAATGCGGTCAGCTTGCTCTTGCACTTCGCGTTGTTTACGCTCGTATGTTGCCAAAATGGTTTGCGCTTCTTCACGCAGGGCTTTGGCCTCATCTAGTTCGGCTTGAATACCTTCGGCGCGCTTATCAAGAGCACCATTAATCATGCCGGGAACCTTAAGATAGGTCAGCAGGGCAACAAATAACAAAAAGCCGATTACAACCACAAATTCGGGGTTCTGTAGCGAAAAGAACGGGCCTTCGTTGGCGAAAGCTGGTGTTGTGGCAAGTGCAAAAAGAACGGTTAGTTTTTTCATGTCCTTACCCCTTCATCCGTGCGGTCACAGCAGCGGTGATTGTTTTGGCGTCGGCTTTGATGCCCATAACCGAAACGATCTCTTTTGCGGTGTCTTTTGCGACGGCTTTGATGCTGTCAACAGAACCGGCACGAATAACGGCAATTGCCTTTTCCGCCTCGGCTGTTTTTGCAGCGATTTCCGCGTCGGCTTTGCTGATTGCAACGTCCAACTCGGCTTGAATTTCTGCTTTGGTTTCGGCTGCAATTCGTCCGGCTTCTGCGCGCGCTTCTGCCAATGCTTTGTTGTAAGCATCCTCGGCATCTTGCGCTTTTTGCTTCAGCTCTTCTGCAGCCGTAATATCATTTGTAATCGTCCCTTGGCGCTCGGACAAAACCGAAGCAATGCGCGGCAATGCCGTGCGGGATAGGACGAGATAGATCACGATAAGAGTGATCACCAACCAGAAGATCTGGTTAGGAAAGGTGCTGAAATCCAGCTGGGGCATACCTGCCGCCTCTGGGGCCATTTCGCCAGCAACTTGATGTGCTTCTGTCGCCATGTCGTCGTCCTCCTAGGAACCTAAATTTACATTGGTGCGCCCACATCGGGGCACACCAACCGTAAGGATTTAGCTCTCAGGTTTTAAACAGCAAACATCAGCAGCAATGCAACGAGGAACGAGAAAATCCCGAAAGCCTCGGCAAATGCGATGCCGATGAAAAGCATAGCTGTTTGGCCGCCAGCGGCCGAAGGGTTGCGCAGGGCACCGGACAAGAAATTGCCCACGATTGAACCCACACCAATAGCAGCGCCGCCCATGCCGATTGTGGCTAGGCCTGCACCAATAAATTTCCCCATTTCTACGATATCGCCTTCCATAGTGTATTCTCCTTACGTTGGAATTAGCATTGAATTAGATAGTGAGTGTTCGACCTAGTGCGCAGGGTGCAGCGCATCCTTAAGATATACACAGGTCAGAATAGTGAAAACATACGCCTGGATGAAGGCAACCAGCACATCCATCGCAAACATACCGACAATACCCACCAGCGCCAAAGGCGCGATAAACAGGCTCATGCCGACAAAAACCGCGAACACCTCGATCACCGCGTGGCCGGCCATAACGTTACCCGCCAAACGAATGGAGTGGCTAACGGGGCGCACAAAGTAAGAGATAACTTCGATTACAGCCAAAACAGGGCGCAGGGCAAGCGGTGCCGAGGACACCCAGAACAGACCCAAAAAGCCGATGCCGTGCTTATAGAACCCAATCGCCGTGACCGAGATAAACACAGCCAGAGCCATGATAACAGTTACGGCAATGTGTGATGTTGTTGAAAAGCTCATGGGGATCAGGCCCAAGAAATTTGAAAACACGATAAAGATGAACAGGGTCATGATATACGGGAAATATTTCAAACCGTCTTTGCCCGCCACATCTTCAACCATCGAATACACAAACCCATAGGCCAGTTCAGCAACAGATTGCGTACGGTTTGGAATGATTGCGCGGCGACGTGTGCCAATGACCAACAACAGAATGATAGCAAGAACAGCAAAGCCCATCCAAAGCGTCACGTTTGTCGGGGTATACCAGTTGATTGCATGACCACCAAACAGTGGCTCAACGGTGAATTGCTCCATTGGATGGAATTGTGGGCCTGCGGTTTCTACGTCTGCTGACACGTCTAGTTCCCCTTGTTCGTCTCGGCGTCTTGCGCCGCGTTATCTCTATTCAGTTCCTTGGCGGTTTTGAGCATAACATTCACTCCGGCGCCAAAGCCCAACACTGTAAACAGCATCAAAAACCAGGGCATCGTGCCAAACAGCACATCAAGCCCGTATCCGATGCCAACGCCGATACCAATACCGACAATCAACTCTACAATCATCCGCCACGCGTGCTGCGCTTGGGAAAAATTGGTTTCAGCCTTTGGTTCAGGCTCTTGCGCCTTCTTGACATCGGCAATCCGTTTTTCAAGTGCGGCAAGCCGCTCTGGATCAGGTGCGTCGGTCATGGCAAAAGCCTCCCTCGGACAGTTGCGCGGAAACTAGGAATACAGGGGCGGAGAGTCAAGGATTAACCGCTTGTGTTTGGAGGTGGTTAATACATTGTAATAAAACAAAAATATCAAAACTGCGGCAGAACGCGCAAACTGTTTTTATGGGGAACTGGCGGATTCAGGGTTGTTTGGTTTATTCAACCATTTGGTTGATCTTGATTACCGTCTTTTGCGAAACAGGCGCCCGTCAATCAGTAACAGCCCCGCCAGAATGCCAATCATGCCCAGAATGTGTTCTGGTTTCAATGTTTCTTGCAGTATAATACTGCCCAGCATGACCGCGGAAATCGGGGCAATAAAAGTGATGATCGAAGAATTGGTCGCGCCGATTTTGGGCAACAGCCAGTAAAACACAATAAATGCTGCCGAGGTCAAAACAAAGCCGATAATTGCCAGCGATACCCAAGTTTCGGTGTTGTGGATTACAGGCACGCCTTCAACCCAGATCGAAACAGGCGCAATAAACAATGTTCCGCCGGTTAGGGCCATCGCCGCCACCAATGTTGAATCCATGTCTTTGTATCTGCGGGCAAAGTTAAAAGCGACCGCGTAACAAAGGGGGGCGAGCAATAAAAACAGGATCGCCCAGAATTTTGATCCTTGGCCAAGGGCCGGCAGGGCCAACAGTATCACACCAACCAATCCGAACAGAACTCCGATGGATTTCATCACCGTGGCCTTTTCGCCACCTGCCCAGATATGCGAGACAATCACCACCATCACCGGCGTCGTGGCGTTGACAATCCCGGCCACCCCGCTGGCCACATATTGTTGACTGATCGGATAGACGGCGAAAGGGATGCCGAAATTTACCGCCCCAAGGAACAGCATCCCACCGGCAAGGTCCCATGACATGGTAAAGGATTTACGCATGGCAATCGCATAGGCCCAACAGCCAATCGCGCCAAACGCACTGCGCCCGAATGAAACGGTAAGCGGGCCAAGCTCCCGCAGCAGCACCGCGTTAAAAACAAACGATGTGCCCCAGGCGATGCCAAGGCTAATGATAATCAGCCAATATTTGAAGGTGATATTTTGTGTCATAGGGCTGCATTTCATGGTATCGGCACGATAACAACCCGAAACATGCTTAACCGAATGGTTGACTGTTACGGCATGGGCGGCCTAATTATGCACATGACAAACCGTCTTGATGCCACTTTCGCCGCTTTGGGCGACCCCACCCGCCGCGCCATCCTTGCGATGCTGCTAGAGGATGATATGGCGGTAACAGATGTGGCCGAACCATTCGAAATGTCGCTGGCCGCGATTTCCAAGCACCTCATGATCTTGATGCGCGCAGGCCTGATTAGCCAAGAAAAACGCGGGCGGGTAAAATGGTGTAAACTGGAGCCAGACGCCCTGCGCGATGTCTCGGTCTGGATGCAGGGATTTGGGCAGTTCGAACCCGTTAATCTGGACGCGTTTGAGCGGTTTTTGGAATCCGAATTGCCAGATGAAAGCCAAACGTAACTCGGTTTTCGTTGTTTGCAAACCGACAATCCACCCCAAGAATCTGCGCCCTGACGATTCCACGATTCCGGAATAGTAGATTCCTCACGACAGGCTAAACCCCGCGGTTTATCGCGTGCATTTTAAGGTTAAGATATCTATGTTGTGTCGCGTTTAAGGTTTAGGGTTTGCCACACTGCGGATGCAGGCCCGCACAAATTTCGCCGCCGAACGATAGTGGCTTGCGCCAGCCGCCTCGGCCCAACGCCCCGTTGTCCATTTACTGCCGCCGCCTTTCATTGGCGCGCCGTATAATTCCTCATCGGTTTTTCCGGCAATAAACCCCATCAACCGCGCATGTTGATAATCCAGCATTTCGCGCACCTCTAGATAGGTTAAGTCTGCTTGATCCATGCGCAGCTTGGCATTGTATTCCTTAAGCTGGTTCCATTTATACCCCTTGGCCGGAACATGCATTTCGCGCCCTGCTTGCCCATCGTCATACCAGCCAAAAAACAATTCCGCCCAATGGGCGCGATGGCCGATCACGTCTTTGATCGTGATTCCGTCTGCAAACGAACGCAACGCAAATTCATCGGGAATGCGTTCAAGTAGTTTAAATAGCTTTTCAAATTCTTTTGACGTCACTTTTAACAAATCATCGCGACTGGTTGCGGCAGGCATAATAGGGCCTCCTTTTCTGGCCGCATTGTACCAGAAATCGCCAAAGCTTGCTTTGATTTACCTCAGAATTACGCGGAGTTATTCAATCCACTCCAGCCCATCCACAGTCATACCTTTGGGAATATATTCACCGCTCACCACCCCCGCATAACCGCCCCAATCCAGCGCCTTAAAGAATTCGGGAAAATCAATGCCGCATTTCATCGGCTCACTCCGATCAGGAATCCCCGCCACCTGAACATGACGGGCCAACGCACCGTGGTCAAACCAGGTTTTGGCCACTTCGCCGGTGATCATATGCGCATGATAGGCATTAAACAAAAGTGCCAGATTGCGCGCCCCGACCGATTTCAAAACCTCATCCGCCTGATCAAAATCATGCAGAAAATACCCCGGCGTATCAGTCGGATTTATCGGCTCGATCAGCAGGCTTTGTTGTGGTGCAGTGGCTGCCGCCCATTTCAGATTTCTCACATAGGTATTCAGCGCCGCCGCCCCTTTGGCGCGCCCTGCCATGATGTGAATATGGTCGGGTTTTAACAGCGCCGCATAGCGCAAAGTGCGTTTGAAATCATACTGAAACCGCCGCTCCCCATTCAGCGCCGCCGCATATCCGCGATCCCCACCAGCCCAGTTTGGCGGCGGCGTGTTGATCATCGCAAGGTTCAAATTATACCGCAGCAATGCCGCACGAATTTCCTGCGCAGGGTAATCATAGGGAAACAGAATTTCCACATGATCAAACCCTGCCTTTTTGGCAGCCCTGAATCGATCAATAAACGGCAGCTCTGTAAACAGGAACGTCAGGTTGGCGCAAAATCGTGGCAATCACTCTAGCTCGTTCGAAGGGATGATCGGGAAAAATTCATCACCCGACCAAAGACCAAACCAATCCTCATGATGGGTTCCGATGTCTACTAAACGATAAAAACTTTTACGATCAATTAACGCCTCAAGATTGGCGCGGATTAAAATATATGGCGACGGCTCACCGGTTTCAGGATTACGTTCCACCCGAATAGGGTGATCAGGCCCCGCCACGGCAAAATCACCAACGTTCGTTTCAAAGGTCAGTACCTGCGAATTTCCATCCCCGGACACCTCAAAGTCCACCGCCACAAACGGTGCGTCGTCCACAGTAATGCCCACCTTTTCAACCGGCGTCACCAGAAAATAATCATCGCCGTCGCGGCGCAAAATTGTTGAAAACAGCCGCACCATTTCAACCCGTCCCATCGGGGTGCCCAGATAATACCACGTGCCGTCTCGCGCGATCCGCATATCCAGATCGCCGCAAAACTCCGGGTTCCACAAATGAACCGGCGGCAAACCCTTTTTACCGGCACTTCTGGCCGCCGATGCGAGGCTTTCCGCCGATGGTTTCACGATAATTTCATCTGTCATTGCGTTTGCCGTTTGTAACTTGTCAAAAATCCCAGTTAAATAGCACCATAACCGCGTTAAGGGAGTGTTGTCATGGCCAAAGCCGAAAATCTGGTGGCTGATATCGAAAATCTGGGCAAAAAGCTGGCCCAAGCCAAATCATCCATCACCAACAGGTTTATCGGGCAGGAACGTGTGGTCAATCTTACCCTGTCTGCGCTTTTATGCGGAGGCCATGGTTTGCTGGTGGGTTTGCCCGGCCTTGGCAAAACCCGTCTGGTGGATGCACTGTCCACGGTTATGGGGCTTGATGGATCGCGCATTCAATTCACCCCGGATCTGATGCCTGCCGATATTCTGGGTTCCGAAGTGCTGGACGAAACGCCTGACGGCAAACGCGCCTTTCGCTTTATTCAAGGGCCTGTGTTTTGCCAGCTGCTACTGGCCGATGAAATCAACCGCGCCTCGCCGCGCACCCAGTCGGCATTGTTGCAAGCCATGCAGGAACACCAAGTCAGCATCGCCGGCGTCGAGCGCCCGCTTGGCGCGCCGTTCCATGTTCTGGCCACCCAAAACCCGATTGAACAAGAAGGCACATACCCCCTGCCCGAAGCGCAGCTTGATCGCTTCCTTGTGCAAATCGATGTGGAATACCCCGATCGCCAAACCGAGCGCGACATCATTCTGGCCACCACAGGGATCGAGGATAGCGAGGTTAGCCAAGTGTTCACCGCCCAAGAACTGCTTGAGGCCCAAGATATTTTGCGCCGGATACCTGTAGGCGATTCCGTAGTTGATCTGATTCTTGATCTGGTGCGTGCCTGCCGCCCCGATGATGAAAACGCCCCCGACATTGTGCGCGAAAACGTATCGTGGGGCGCTGGCCCCCGCGCGGCGCAGGCCCTGATGATGATGGTGCGCGCCGCTGCCCTGCTGGACGGCCGCCTTGCTCCGTCTCCCGATGATGTGCTGGATATGGCGCGCCCGGTTTTGAAACACCGCATGGCGCTATCGTTTGCCGCGCGCGCCCGTGGGCAAACGCTGGAAGGCGTGATTGATGCCGTTGCCGCACAGGTGCTTAAATCCGAGGCCGCTACGTGAACACTGCCACCGATCTAAGACACAGTGCCGAAACAATCGCGGGGCCACTGCCGCCGCTATTGGCTGATGCGGAGCGGCTTGCCGCAATGGTGCTGTTGGGTGAACATGGGCGCCGTCATGCGGGGATGGGCGATGAATTCTGGCAATACCGCGTTGCCGTCGAAGGCGACGAAGCGCGCCAAATTGATTGGCGCCGCTCGGCCCGTTCCGACGTGCATTTCGTGCGGCAAAAAGAATGGCAAGCCGCGCAAACCGTGATGTTCTGGGTTGATGATGCCGCATCGATGTATTTTTCATCCGACAAAAACACCCCGATGAAATCGGATCATGCGCGCCTGCTGGCATTGGCCACGTCGATTTTGCTGGTGCGGGGCGGCGAACGGGTTGGACTGGCCAATTCTGCCCACCCACCGCGTTCGGGCGAAAACCAGATCATGCACATGGCCCAAGACCTGCACAGCCAAACCGCATCTGATGATTTTGGCACGCCGCAGATTACCGGTTTTCGCCCTAATACGCGCGCGGTGTTCCTCTCGGATTTTATGGGCAATTTTGATGCTGTGAAGATCGCCCTGATAGACGCCGCTGATCGCGGAATCAAAGGCGCGCTGGTGCAAATCCTTGATCCACAGGAGGAGGCCTTTCCCTTTGATGGCCGTACAATATTCGAAAGCATGACAGGTGCCATGCGCCACGAAACCCTGAAAGCAGGTGATCTGCGTGAACGGTATTTGCAACGCCTAAAGCAACGCAAAGCCGCGTTGGCCGATCTGGCCCATCAAACCGGCTGGCAGTTTCATTGCCACCACACAAATGACACGCCCCGCGTTGCCCTGACCTGGCTTTATCACGCGTTAGATCGGAGAAGCTGATGTTTTCAGTCGGCCCCATCGGCTTTGCCTCACCGTTTTTATTGCTGGGCTTGTTGGCCCTGCCGATCCTGTGGGTGCTGCTGCGCGCCGTGCCCCCCGCCCCGATCAAACGCCGCTTTCCGGGTGTTGCGCTGTTGTTGGGCCTTACGGATGACGAATCCCAAAGCGACAAAACCCCGTGGTGGTTGATGCTGCTGCGAATGTTGGCGGTGGCGGCGATGATCGTCGGGTTTGCCGGCCCTGTGCTAAACCCGCAAACACGCGTTGCCGGCACGGGGCCATTGCTGATCCTTGCGGATGGCACATGGGCCGATGCGCCGGATTGGGGCAAACGCCGTGAAAAGATCACCGCGCTGCTGAATCAGGCCTCGCGCGCGGGGCGGGTTGTTTCCGTGGCGGTGCTTACGGATTTGCCCGCGCAGGCGGCTGGTTTTCAATCCGCCGATGTCTGGCAAACCCGCGTTGCCGGCTTAACGCCATCACCCTTTGCCCCCGATGCGCAAGCCATCACAAACTGGGCCGCGTCCCTGCCAGACACCGGATTTGAAACCTACTGGATGTCCAACGGTCTGGCCGATGAAACCCGCACCGATTTGTTGAAAACCCTGCAATCCAAAGGCGCGGTTACCGTGCTGCAATCCCCCCGTTCGGTCAAAGGCCTGCGCCCGCCCAAACTGATTGACGGTAAAATCAAACTGACAGCCATTCGCAACAATCTCGCCAGATCCGAGCCTGTTTCCATCACAGCGATCGGCCTTGATCCCGCGGGGATTGAGCGTCAATTAAGCCATGTTAGTGCCACTTTCGACGCAGGCAAGGCACAGGCCGAGGTATCCCTAACCCTGCCCCCCGAACTGCGCAACCGCATCTCGCGTTTTGCGATCAAAGGCGTGCGCTCTGCTGGTGCCGTCACCCTTGCCGATGATGGTTTTCGCCGTCGCAAGGTTGCGATGATCGCAAGGCGCAACGATCGCGAAGGCCTACAGCTTTTGTCGCCGCTGCATTACCTGAACAAGGCCCTCGAACCCAGTGCCGATCTGCTGCGCGGCGGGCTGGATGATGTGCTGCCCGCCAACCCCGACGTGATCATTCTGGCCGATGTGGCCAAGCTGACAGATCAGCAAACCTCCGGCCTGATTGATTGGGTGGATCAAGGCGGGCTGCTGGTGCGTTTCGCGGGTATTCGCATGGCCGCCAGCGATATTGGCCGCGGGCAAGAAGATGCGCTGCTGCCCGTGCGCTTGCGCCGTGGCGGGCGCACTGTGGGCGGTGCGATGAGCTGGGGCACACCGAAATCCCTTGCGCCCTTTGCCGAGGATTCTCCCTTTTTCGGCCTGCGCATCCCCGATGATGTGCGGATCAGTTCACAGGTTTTGGCGCAGCCTGATCCCACCCTCGCCAGCCGTGTGATCGCGCAACTGGCCGATGGCACCCCGCTGGTGACGCGTAAAACCATGGGGCAAGGGCAGGTGATCCTGTTCCACGTCACCGCTAACGCCGAATGGTCAACCCTACCTTTGTCGGGCCTGTTTGTGCAGATGCTGGAACGGCTCGCCATTCTTAGCCGACCCACCGCAATCGCCACCGACGATCTGCAAGGCACCATCTGGACACCAATTCACGCGCTGGATGCGTTTGGTGAATTGACTGATGCCGGCGCTGTAGCAGGTGTTTCGGGCGAAAACCTTGCCAAATCCACCCCGAACGCACTGATGCCGCCGGGTATTTATCAAAACAATGATCGGCGTATTGCGGTGAATGTAATTGGCCCCGAAACCACGCTTGAAACCGCCATATGGCCCGCATCCGTGACGGTCGAGGGCCTGACGTCACCCCAAGAAACCGGATTAAAAGGCCTGTTTCTGGCCGTGACCTTGGGGGCTTTAATGCTGGATATTCTGGCCTCATTGCTGGTCTCGGGCCGTCTGACAGGGCCGCACAGCACCGCCGCGATATTGGCCCTGGCGCTGACAACATTCGGTCAGCCGCAACAGGCCCGCGCCCAAGATGAATTTGCCATTGCCGCCACTTCGGAACTGGTTCTGGCCTACGTGAAAACCGGCGACGCCAAAGTGGACCGCACCGCCAATGCCGGATTGCACGGCCTATCAGATGTTCTGTTTCACCGTACCACCATTGAACCGGCGGATCCCATTGGCATTGATTTAGAAACAGACGAGCTGGCATTCTTTCCGTTTATCTATTGGCCGATCACCGCGAAACAGCCGCTGCCTTCGGATACCGCTTATGCCAAACTTAACCGTTACCTGCGCGGTGGCGGGATGATCCTGTTTGATACCCGTGACGGCGATGTCGCCGGATTCGGCGGCAACACCCCCGAGGGCCAAAAGCTCAAACAGCTGGCGCGCGCGCTTGATATTCCGCCACTAGAGCCATTGCCACAAGACCACGTTCTAACGCGCAGCTTTTACCTGCTGCAAGATTACCCTGGCCGTTTCACTGGCCGCGATGTCTGGGTCGAGGCCGCGCCAGCGGATGCTGTCAAAGTAGAGGGCATGCCGTTTCGCAACCTAAATGATGGCGTTACGCCCGTGGTCATTGGCGGCAATGATTGGGCCGCCGCATGGGCCACCGATCCACGCGGGAATTTCATGTATCAGGTGGGCCGTGGATATACAGGGGAACGGCAACGGGAAATCGCCTACCGGTTTGGTGTGAACCTGCTGATGTATGTGCTGACCGGAAATTACAAATCCGATCAGGTGCATGTGCCAGCACTGCTTAAACGATTGGGGCAATAATGATGAACGGCTCAATCCTGTTTTCCCCAATCTTGCCGCTTCCGGTTTTGGCCGTGCTGGCAATCACCATGATCCTGTTCCTTGCCTTTGCCATCTGGCGCAGGCTGACGGGCTGGCCCTTGCGTGCGCTGGGGGCGGCGGTGCTGCTGGCGGCGCTGGCAAACCCGTCTTACCAACAGGAAAACCGCGAGGCGCTGTCTGATATTGTTCTGCTGATCGTCGACAAAACCGCCAGCCAGATGATTGGCGATAGGCCCGACCAAACCCAAACCGCCCTTGACGACATCACCGCCAAAATCAAAGCTCGCGCCAATACCGAACTGCGGATCAGCACCCTGAATGATGCGGATGGAGACAGCGGCAGCCTGCTGATCACCGCCATAAATAACGCCTTGGCAGAAGTCCCGCGTGACCGCGTTGCAGGTATCTTTGTGCTAACCGACGGACAAATCCACGACACGGATCTGGCCCGCGATTTTCCCGCCCCCGTGCAAGCCCTGCTGACAGGTCATAAACAAGATTGGGATCGCCGCCTGACGGTGAAAAACGCACCGGCATTCGCGATTTTAGGCGAAGAAGTGACCCTAACCCTGCGTGTTGATAACCAAGGCAATGTGCCGGAAACGGAATCAGGCCGCGTGAAACTGTCGATCACGATCGATGGAGGAGAGCCAAAATTCTATCGGGCGCCAATTGGCAAAAACCTTGATGTTCCGGTCAGCGTGCCACACGCTGGGATGAACGTAATCCAGTTTACCGCGGTCACGGGCGATGGCGAATTGACGGATAGAAACAACACTGCCGTGATCCAGATTAACGGTGTGCGGGATCGTTTGCGCGTGTTGCTGGTATCAGGGCAACCGCATACCGGCGAGCGCACGTGGCGCAATTTACTAAAGTCCGACAGCTCTGTTGATCTGGTGCATTTCACAATTTTGCGCCCGCCCGACAAACAGGATGGTGTGCCTGTGTCGGAGCTTTCATTGATTGCCTTTCCTGTGCGCGAATTATTTCTGGACAAGATCAATGATTTCGACCTGATCATTTTTGACCGCTACAAACGGCGCGGCATTCTACCTGTTGAATATTACACCAGCGTCCGTGATTACGTTGAACAAGGCGGCGCGCTAATGGTGGCTGCGGGGCCGGATTTTGCCAGCGTAAACAGCATCTACCGCACGATTCTATCCGATATATTGCCAGCCCGCCCGACTGCACGGGTGATTGAACAAGGGTTTAAACCCGCCGTTTCGCCCATCGGCCAACGTCACCCCGTTACCGAAGGGCTTGAACAATTCGCGCCTGGCCTTGATGAAAATGGCAATCCGAATTGGGGCCGCTGGATGCGCCTGATCGAAGTGTCACCGCTATCGGGCCAAACCGTAATGACAGGGGCCGAAGATCGCCCGCTGTTAATATTGGATCGTGTGGGCGACGGGCGGGTTGCGCTGCTGGCTTCTGATCAATCATGGCTATGGGATCGCGGGTTCGAAGGCGGAGGGCCACAACTGGAATTGCTGCGTCGCCTTGCCCACTGGATGATGAAAGAACCGGAACTGGAAGAAGAATCCCTTTGGGTCGAACCACGCGGACAACAGATGAAAATCATCCGCCGCACCTTAGGCGAAACTGTCGGGGATGTAGAAATTATCGCACCAGACGGCGCGCAATTTACGGTGCCAATGAAACAGGTGTCGCCCGGCCGTTACGAGGCCGATTTTGACGGGCCGCAGATTGGGCTTTATCATCTGGATAATGATGATCAATCCACGGTGATCGCACTTGGCCCCTCGGCCCCGCGCGAATTCGAGGAAACCATCGCCACCGCAGAACGCCTTGCCCCGATCACCGCCCAACTGCGCGGCGCGGCATTTGCACTGGAAAACGGAATGCCCGTCATTCGCAATGTACGAATGGGACGCGCCGCCGCTGGCCGTGGCTGGATGGGCATCACCCCGCGTGGCGCATACCTAACCAGTGATCTAACGATCACCCCGTTGGTGCCCGCATGGCTAACGTTGCTTATCGCAGCGATGTTGGTAATCGGTGCGTGGCTGCACGAAGGGCGGCGTTAACCATATATCGGCTGATTGTTCAGGTACCGTTTTGAAATTTCGACCGCGCGATTGGCATAGCCGGCCGTCGCCGGATCATCCGCGCTATAGCGTGGAATTGCCCAACCACAAGACGCCAGCACCCGCATAACCGTAAAAATCGGCACCAGCGGCGCGCTGTCTTCCTCCAACCCATATCCTTGACACAAAGCTTCCGCCAATGCGGGCGCATTGGGCAAATGCCAATTCTGCGACATGGCCACGCCAAGCTCATAAAGGCGGTATCCAAACACCCCGTCGTCAAAATCAATCAAGCAAACCTTGCCCTCTTGAACCAACACATTTTCCCGCAAGGCGTCGGCATGTATCAGCCCGAAATGTTGCTTATCGTTAGAAAGTGTCTCTAACACAGCCGAAATACGTTCACGGACGACCAGTAGCAATTCCGTTTCAGCCTTCGTTAGAGCCGGATTTTCCCAAAACCTGCCCCAAAGCGGCTTCTCCCCCAGCAGCCCCTCACGATCCAGCACTGGGCGCGAGAAACTGTTATCAAACGTTAACTCGTCACTTACACGGTGAAGCATGGCAAGCTGATTTCCCAGATCATGATAAAGCCGAGCTTGGGCGTTTTCGTCCCAGTCAAAGGCGCGCCCCCCTTCTCCAAGCGGCACACCATCAATCCACGACACCATCGAGGCAACCCGCCCCGATTCAGGCACCTGTGCGATCAGATCACCCGCCACTGTGCGGATCGGACGTGGCACATTCATGCCCCCTTTAACCAGCCCTTCTGACCAAATCATTTCCGAACAAATCGCATCATCGCTTTGATACCCGGGCCGATGCAGCCGAAGCGCAGCACGCGCACCGTTTTTCTGCACCACCTCGAACACAGCGTTTTCACGATTTTTAATCAAATGCGGCACGGCATCCCGCACCCCCCATTGCTGCATTGCCATACGGGCAAATTCAACAGCTTGCGCGTTGTTCATTTTGACAAAACCGTTTCAAAAGCGGCATCCATCACCGACACCAGTAAATCAACATTATCGCGCGAAAACACACAAGGCGGGCGAATTTTCAGGATATGTTCATAACGCCCACCAGTGCTTAGCAACACACCACCGCGACGCATTTCATTGACAATATCCAGACACAGACCAGACGCGGGTTCCTCCCCGTCAAACAATTCCGCCCCCAAAAACAATCCGGCCCCGCGCACATGGGCGATCTCTTTGTATTTCAAGGCAAGCCCCTCAAGCATCGAAACAGCGTAATCACCCACATCACGCGCATTTTGTTGCAGGTTGTCACCCTCGATCACATCCAGCGTGGCCGAAGCCGCCGCCACACTTACGGGATTGCCACCAAATGTGTTGAAATACTTGAATGCGCCCTGAAAAGCCCCCAGAATTTCGGGCCGCGTGATCACCGCCGCTACCGGATGCCCGTTGGCCATGGGTTTGCCAACCGTCACGATATCCGGCACAAATCCCAGCCGTTCAAACCCCCAGAAATCACTCCCCAATCGGCCAAATCCCGGCTGCACCTCGTCGGCAATCACAATGCCGCCTGCCTTGCGCACGGCCTGAACGGTTTTATCCAGAAATCCTCGCTCAAGCGCCGGAAACCCTTCGTTGGCGAAATAGGAACAAATGATCAGCGCGGAAAACCCGTGGCCCGATGCCTCAAGCGCGGCAATCGCGGTTTCCACATTGGCGGCAAAAGCATCCCCCTGCGTTGCAAAATCACCGCCAACAGGGTGCAGATTATCCGGTGCGGGCACTTGGCGCAGATGAGCGGCATAGCCACCAACCGGCGTCTTTTTCGAATTGAACTGCGACACCGCACTGGTATTTCCGTGATAGGTGTTATCG
>CAMZKY010000270.1 GCA_947311455.1 uncultured Marinosulfonomonas sp.
GTGGGCTGGCACCGGTTTGTTCTGATGCAGGAAAACCCGATTGCGGTGTTGCCACAATTCCATGGAAATCAAATTGTTGCCTATTTGATCCAGTCTCTTCTTCTGGGGCTGCGGGTTGGTGTTATTGCCGTCATCGTTATGGTGTTTGCCGGTTTTGCGTTGGGGGCAATTTTTGGGAATGCCGGTACGATGCTCGGCGTTTTGATTGTTGTCACGTTCTCAGTTTATCTGTTCTACCGCTGGGGTCTCGTTTTACCAGCGGCAGCTCTTGGTAATTCTATGTTTTTCAAAGAATCATGGGATTCCACCGTTCTTGCATCCGGGGCAATTTGGCAGTTGTCAGCTGTTGCCTTGGGCGCATCTCTTTTGGTTATGTTGCCGCAAGTGATGAGTTCAGACCTGACGTCACTGATCAACCAGATTTATACTTATGTTCTGAACTGGATCATCATGATGGTTGGCGTCAGCGTATTAACAACGCTGTATGGTATTTACGTCGAAGGGCGCGACCTGTGACCAAAGGCGCGTTGCTTTTCAACCCCTTACAGGCCACCAACCCCCATGGATAATTTTATTGACAAAGCCCGCGCCGCCACGGCCGCCATGCGTGATCTTTTTGAGGTCACGCCATTGCAACGCAATGACCATCTATCTGCCCGATACGGTGCCGACATTTGGCTAAAGCGCGAAGACCTGTCTCCGGTACGTTCTTACAAAATTCGAGGTGCGCTGAATGCCATGCGCAAGGTCGTGGGTAAACACGATACATTCGTCTGTGCCAGCGCCGGAAATCACGCCCAAGGTGTTGCGTTTGTGTGCCGACATTTTGATGTCAAAGGCGTCATTTTTATGCCTGTAACCACCCCACAGCAAAAGATCGACAAGACCCGCGTTTTTGGCGGCGACAATATCGAAATCCGTATGGTCGGGGATTATTTTGATGATACGCTGGCCTCTGCCAAGGAATACTGCGCTTCTGTTAGCGCACATTTTCTTTCGCCATTTGACGATTGCGATGTGATTGAGGGGCAGGCCTCGGTCGCAGTGGAAATGTTGGCGCAACTTGGTAAGTTACCTGATTTTATGGTCCTACCTGTTGGCGGTGGCGGCCTTTCGTCTGGTGTTGTTTCCTATCTAAAACGAACAGCGCAGGACACGGAAATCCGGTTTGTAGAGCCTGAAGGCGGCGCAAGTTTGAAAACCGCTTTGAATGCCGGAGAATTGGTTACGCTGAACTCGGTCGATAGCTTTGTTGATGGTGCTGCGGTCGCCCGCATCGGGGACAAAAACTTTGAAATCCTTGCAGATGTTAATCCCGATCACGTTCATACTTGCCACGAAGATCGTATCTGCACAACGATCATAGAAATGCTGAATATCGAGGGCATCGTGTTAGAGCCTGCTGGCGCTTTGTCTGTTGATATTCTACCCGAGATTGCGCATCAGATTAAAGGCAAAACCGTGGTTTGCGTAACCTCCGGCGGTAACTTTGATTTTGAGCGATTGCCAGAAGTGAAAGAACGCGCGCAGCGGTATCTGGGGCTGAAAAAATATTTCATCCTGCGCCTGCCACAACGCCCCGGTGCCCTTAAGGATTTTCTAAATATTCTTGGCCCCGACGAAGATATCGCGCGCTTTGAATATTTGAAGAAATCAGCGCGGAATTTTGGCTCTGTTTTAATAGGTATTGAAACCAAAGACGCAAAAAACTTTGACGTGTTGTTCGAAAAACTTGATAAGCTGGGTTTTGGCTACACCGACATCACCAATGACGAGGCTGTCGCGCAGTTTATCATTTAGGCTGCCGGGTTTTCTGGGCTTGCCCAGAATTCTGTCTTAGACGCTGCGTAAGATTGGTATATTTTATCCATATCAATATCCCCCGCCTGTCCATTTGCCGCTGCCGTTTCGCCAACTTGGCAAAGTTTGCTAAAATGCGCAAACCCCAGGCTAAGCGCACTGCCTTTTAGAAAATGGAGATCATCTTCCATTGTGGCTTCGCTTGGCGCTGCAATTAACCTAACCATCACCTCTTCTACTTCTTTTAAAAACATTTCAAAGACTTCTGCAAAATCCTCCGCACCAACTTCTTCTCGAAGCTCATTCGCTCTTTCCCAATCAATCATTTCACCCTCCGGTAATGCACCCACACAAAACCAATTTGGGCAATACAATTTAACGATCAATGAATTTACTGGGGTGAAGTATTTTCAATTTGAACATTCACGCTACGTTAAATGGTTACTGCGATTTGTTATCAAACAACACGTTGGAGTACTAGCTCATGCAAAATCGGCTTCACAATTCACAGAAGAAATCACTCGAAATTCCCGAGATCAAATCAGGTGTGGTGCAAAAGATTTTGGTTGTGGATGACAGTGGAGTTCAGCGTAAAATCCTTTGCTCTTCTCTTAAACGGCGCGGGTATGATGTTATCGAGGCTGCCTCCGGTTTTGAAGCGTTGGAAATTTGCAAAACGGATGCGCCCGATTTAATTCTTAGTGATTGGATGATGCCCGGAATGAACGGGCTTGATTTTTGCAAAGCTTTTCGCGCGATGAAGCGTTCGAGTTATGGCTATTTTATCCTACTTACTTCAAAAAATGAAAAAGGTCAGGTTGTTCATGGGCTTAATGTTGGAGCGGACGATTTTTTAACCAAACCCGTTAACGCCGAGGAGCTTCACGCTCGTATCCGCGCTGGTGAGCGTATATTGGAAATGGAAAAAAAGCTTACCGTGCAAAATAAGGTGGTATCGAATACCCTGGCCGAAATTCAGTGTTTGTATGATTCCATTGATCGGGATTTATTAGAGGCCAAAAAGCTCCAGCAATCCCTGATACGGGAACGATACAGGGATTTTAAATCAGCCGAAATTTCATTGTTACTTCAATCAAGCGGCCATGTCGGTGGTGATTTGGTTGGGTTTTTCCCGATTAACAAAACCCAGATTGGGCTATTTGCGATTGACGTATCGGGCCACGGAATTACATCTGCCATGATGACCGCGCGTTTAGCTGGCTTTTTGTCGGGGGGAACACCCGACCAAAATTTGGCGCTTCTGCAAGATCAAAATGGAAATTATATCGCAAGAAGCCCCGCCAAGGTAACAGAGCAGCTCAATACCATTGTGCTTGAGGAAATGGATACGGAGCACTATTTTACCATGGTTTTGGCTCACATTAACATCGAAACTGGATCAATTACAGCGTCGCAAGCCGGGCATCCGCATCCAATAATTCAGCGCGCAAACGGCAAAACAGAATTATGCGGTGATGGGGGGCTGCCAGTTGGATTGATTCCGAATGCAGAATTTACTGATTTTAATCTACAACTGGAAAAAGGGGATCGGCTATTTGTTATGTCTGATGGCGTTACTGAATGCCCTGATAAAGACGGAAATCTTTTGGACGAAGACGGAACAATTGATTTTCTGAACCGCCATCAAACCGTTAAAGGGCCGGCCTTTCTTGAGGCGCTAATGTGGGATCTGAATAGATTTTCTGGGTGGACAGATTTTCCAGATGATGTCTCTGCCGTTCTTTTGGAATTTAACGGCACCGAATAAACGTATTGACAAAATGCCTGTCGCCTTCATTTGCAAGCATCTCTATTGCATCACTCGGCACCGCAAATAGGGCTTGGTGAAATTTCTCAGTTGGATCGCCCATTTTAATTACCGGCGTTGCAACAAAAATATGCGCTACTTTTTCAGCCCAAAGATCGTATTCCGGCATGTAAGTGTACCGCCTATAAACCCCAAGCTTTCTGGGATTTGCAATTTTCCAACCTGTTTCTTCCATAACCTCGCGATGTACAGCTGCGATTGCCGATTCACCAGGATCGATCCCCCCACCAGGCAGCTGAATCTCCGGTTTTGGAAGCTCTTGGAATGTGAGCAGCAAATGATTTTTATGGGGAAGAATTGCATATGCCCCCGCACGCACTATATATCGTTTATCATTGCGAACCGGCTCACCAAAACGTCTGATCATGCTTCTTACCTTTTATGTTTGTTTGATTGTGATTTCAGACGACTTAAGATTCAAGAGATATCTTTCGGCAAAAATAGAGTTGCCCCAGTAATTCAAGCAGGTTAATCCGCATAGAAGATTTAGGAATAGTAAGATGAGCAACAAAATTTCTTGGGATGATACAATCCTGCCGTTTCAATTAGATAATGCTGATATTCGCGGCCGAATTGCACGGCTAGACGGGCTGCTTGGGCAAATATTAGCTCAACATAATTATCCTACCGTGATTGAGGCCCTTATTGCCGAAACATCCCTGTTAGTCGCGCTTATTGGCCAAACAATGAAGCTGCGGTGGAAGCTGTCGATCCAAATCCGTGGTGATGGGCCGGCCCGAATTGTTGCAGCCGATTACTATGCCCCCACAAAAGATGGCGAGCCTGCTAAAATTCGGGCTTATGCAAGTTTTGACAAAGATCGACTATCCAATACTGAAGACCCGTTTTCGCAGATAGGGAAGGGTTATTTCGCAATTCTAATCGATCAAGGTAGCGGCACAGAACCTTACCAAGGGATCACACCGCTTGATAAAGGTTCGCTTGCTGAGTGTGCAAAAGCCTATTTTGATCAGTCTGAACAAATTCCAACACGGTTTGAGTTGGCCTTCGGGCGCTCAACGATGGCGGGGCAGCCTGAACAATGGCGCGCCGGAGGCGTGATGTTACAGCAAATGCCCAAAGCATCTCCATTAAAAGAAGGCGCGCCAAAAGCGCCCGTTTTACCAGATGAAACCGAGTTGGAAAATTGGAACCGCGCCAATATTTTGTTAGATAGTGTTGAGAAGTTAGAGCTTATCGGGCCAACGGTAACACCTGTTGAATTACTAATTCGATTGTTTCACGAAGAATCGCCTCGCGTATTTGACACGCAAAAAGCTGAATTCGGGTGTTCCTGCTCAGAAGATAAAGTGCGCCAAAGTATGTCGATTTATTCCGCCAAGGACATCACCCATATGACAACGCCGGAGGGTACTGTTACAGCTGATTGTCAGTTTTGCGGTGCCCACTATCAGCTTGACCCAAAAACCCTTGGGTTTGAGGCGACTTAGACACGATATGGAACAAAGCAAAACCATTTCAAAACTAAAAAAGGCTCTTTCTAAACACGCCAACCCGTCATCGGATTATGATTTAAACGCAAAGTATATGCCGCCCAAAGATATGGTTTTACGGGATGCCGCGGTTTTGGTTCCTATAGCGATTTCAGATTCAGAACCGATGGTAATTTTAACCAAGCGGTCATCAAAGCTAAAACATCACCCAGGCCAGGTTTCTTTTCCCGGTGGCAAACGTGAGGATTCCGACAAAGATCTAGAGCATACCGCGTTACGTGAATCATACGAGGAAATCGGTTTGATCCCCTCTGATGCCAAGATAATCGGCAGCCTTCCCACACATCAAACTATAACGTCCTTTTCAGTAACCCCGTTTGTGGCCTTAATTAAAAAACCCTTTGCTCCAATACCCGATCATGGCGAGGTGGAAGAAGTGTTTACCGTTCCCTTTTCTTTCCTATCAGATCTAAATAATTATTCCGTTCAATATCGGTTTTGGCGTGGCAAAAAGCGGCTTTATTATACTGTTCCCTACGGCCCTTATTACCTCTGGGGGGCGACAGCGCGTATTTTGTTCGGCCTCGCCAGCATGACGGCCTCATGACCAAAGTTTCCGGAAATTGGCTAAAAGCCACGGCTACGCAATCCGTTTTTGAAATGTTGAGCATCGCGGGGTACAAATGCTTTTTTGTGGGTGGCTGTGTGCGCAACGCGCTGCTGGACGAACCGGTAAATGATATTGATCTTTCTACAAACGCCCTGCCGCAAACCGTAATCAATCTTGCTAAAAAGGCCGGTTTGCGGGCCATTCCTACCGGCATAGATCATGGTACCGTTACCGTTGTTTCCAATGGCATCGCACATGAAATCACAACATTCCGCAAAGATGTTGAAACAGACGGGCGGCACGCAAACGTCGTCTTTTCAAACGATATTGCCGAGGATGCCAAAAGGCGTGATTTCACCTTAAACGCAATTTACTGCGACAGGAAGGGCGGTATTGTAGATCCTTTAAACGGAATGCCAGATTTAAAAAACCGACGCATTGCATTCATTTTGGATCCAACCCAAAGGATTAAAGAAGATTATTTGAGAATACTGCGCTTTTTCCGCTTCTACGCGTGGTATGGCGATCCGCAACATGGGATAGATTCGGAAGGGTTGGCTGCTTGCGCAAGCAATCTGGATGGTCTTCATACGCTTTCAAAAGAACGCGTTAGCTCCGAAATTTTAAAGCTGTTGAGTGCGAAAAATCCCGCCGCCAGTTTGGCCGCTATGGAGCAATCGGGGGTTTTGGCACAAATTTTACCAGGTGCCACCACAAAAACGCTTCCGGTTTTGATTCATTTCGAAGAGGCAGTTAATGCCGCCCCAAACCCTTTGCGCCGATTGGCATCCTTGGGATTGTTTAATTGGGATAACGAGCTGCGGTTAAGTAAAAAGCAAACCAAGCAGCTAAATATTTTGAAAAATGGCCTGAATGAAAATCAAAGCCCTTTAACACTGGGATATTTATTTGGCCCAGACCTTACACTGGATATAATTCTGCTAAAATCCGCAATGCTTGAATTGCCACTTCCTGACGATATGCTTTCCCAAATCGAAAAAGGATCGCAAAACAAGTTCCCGATTCAGGCGTGCGATCTAATGCCAAAACACAATGGAAAAGCGCTTGGAAAAAAATTGAAAAGGCTGGAGGCGCTGTGGCTTTCATCCGATATGAAAGCCACAAAGCCAGAGTTACTTAACAGTGTTGACCAGAGCGATGGTTGATCCCCTATACATTTTCGTTTTCGCCGGTTTGTTTTCACCCGGCCCAAATGTAATTATGCTCACCACATCCGGTGCGCAGTTTGGATTTTCACGAACCCTCCCGCATCTTTTTGGCGTCGTTATTGGCGTGGGAATAACCGCAGCATTAACCGGATTTGGAATCGGTGCATTATTAGACGCCCGACAAGGTTTGCAAATTGTCCTAAAGATTTCAGCTGCAATCTGGATATTCTACATGGCGTTTCAGCTTTGGCAAACCACCCTAAAAGCCCGCGCAAACCCTACAGAAAAACCTTTTTCGTTTGTGGAGGCTGTGCTGTTTCAATGGATTAACCCAAAGGTTTGGGCTGTCGCTATTTCTGCATCGGCAGGATATAGTGCTGGTCTTGAGCCTTTGCAAAACGCGTTCCGTTTGGGTTTTGCATTTTCCGGGTTAAACTTGTTTGTATGCTTGTTTTGGACGTTTGCAGGATCATTGCTTGCAATGTTGATCACAAATTCAAGCATCAATCGGGTGTTTTTGCGGATTATGGCGATATTGCTGGCATGCTCTGCTGTGTTGGTTTTTGTGTAAAAGTAGTTTGGAAACGAAATGACGGTTAAAATACTCAGACTTGGCCATCAAGGCGACGGGATCGCCGAAGGTCCAGTCTATGCAGCCAGAACCCTTCCTGATGAATTGGTTGGGGGCGACATAACTGGCGATCGCATCAAAACCCCCAAAATTCTACAGCCTAGCATTGACAGAGTGTCGCCTCCCTGTCGGCATTACAAATCCTGCGGCGGCTGCGCTTTACAGCACGCGTCGGATGCTTTTGTTGAAAATTGGAAACGTGAAATTGTTCTTACGGCCTTATCCGCACAGGGAATTGAAGCAACAGTCAGAAACGTTTCCACCTCTCCTGCTCAGTCCAGAATAAGAGCAACATTTTCTGGCCGAAAAACAAAAAAAGGCACTTTGGTCGGGTTTCATGGCAAGGGATCAAATACTATTATTGAAGTACAAGATTGCAAAATTTTGCACCCTGATTTACTTGCGGCCACTCCGGCAATTCATGCCTTAACGGAAATTGGCGCGTCTCGAAAAAGCGAAATAAAAGTTAGCGTTACGCGTTCGGATTCGGGATTGGATGTTTCTGTAATCGAAGTGAAACCGCTGGATAACAAGCTGCTCGTCGTCTTGTCTACCTTAGCCGCAAAATTTGGATTGGCGCGCCTTACCTGGAATAGAGAACTAATTGTCGAAAGAAACAAACCGTTCCAGCGCTTTGGAACAACATCGGTAAACCCGCCTGCTGGCGCTTTTTTGCAAGCAACAGAAGATGGAAAGAATGCATTGATTGCAAGCATCCAAGAAACGATCCAAGGCGCGACGCATGTGATTGATTTGTTTTCCGGATGCGGGACATTTTCATTGCCTGCGTCAAAAATCGCAAGCGTTTTTGCCGTTGAAAGCGAAACAGATATGCTAAAGGCACTGGATTCCGGTTGGCGTTCCGCGTCCGAGTCCAAACACATCACAACCGAAGTACGAGATCTGTTTCGACGGCCTCTGTTAGAGGCGGAATTAAATAAAGCTGACGCTATTATCATCGACCCTCCTCGCGCCGGTGCATCACATCAAATGGAACAAATCGCCAAATCTAAAGTTAGGAAAATTGCATCGGTATCCTGTAACTCGATTTCCTTTGCACGTGATGCAAAAATCCTGGTTGATGCGGGTTTTTCTTAGATTGGCTCGACATCGTTGATCAGTTTCGTTGGTCAGCACATATTGAAATTGCCGCCTCTTTCACCCGAAAGTAATTGGTTCTTTGGGTGCTTTTCCTGTGCCCACACGTTAATGATTATTATAAATAACAAAACTGAGGCCGCTATGAATTTTATCAAATCTATCGTCGTTTTATTTGCGCTTTTGGCGCTTACTGCCTGCGGATCAAAATTTAAAACTTATTCTGGGCCAGAGGTAACACGTGTTGTCGTGCAAAAAGAGGCGCGCATGTTGTATCTCATGCATAATGACGAGGTTTTGAAATCATATAAAATTGATTTAGGCTTTGCACCTGCCGGTCACAAACAAGTCGAAGGTGACGGGCGCACGCCCGAAGGTCAGTATTTTATCAATCGTAAAAATCCAAACAGCGCGTTTCACCTATCGCTTGAGATTTCGTATCCAAACAACGCCGATCGCAAAAGGGCAAAAGAATTGGGAAAATCTACAGGCGGCGACATCTTTATCCATGGTGGTCGGCGCCGTGGGGATAAACGTGGCGCTGATTGGACAGCTGGTTGTATTTCAGTATCCAACCGTAAAATCGAAGAAATCTATTCAATGGTGCGCCAAGGCACACCGATTTTTCTAAATCCCTAGCTGCCAGTTACAAGCGTCCACCAGATTTTTCCGTTGGGGTCTTGATGCCAAGAGAAACCCATGTTTTTGGCGTTTGGATTTAGGATAACGTCACGCGTATCAGAACGATTCATCCATGCCGACAATGTTTCCAGCTCTGTTTCGTAGGTTTCAGAGATGTTCTCGCCCAACATCATACCAGCATAGCCCGTTCTGGCAACGCGATCCAAAGGAGATGACCCATCAGAACCAAAATGCCATGAACGGTTTTGAACAGACATATCTCGTGAATGCGTTGCAGCGGCTGCATTCAATTTTGCGTCTAACTGCAAGGGAGGTGCACCGGCCGCGCCCCGCAAACTGTTAATCGAATCAAGCATCCCTAGCTGGATTTTGCCACCCATTGACTTAGAAATTCGGTAAACGCGCGGAAGCGGCTTTCCATCTGGCCCAACTGGCACTGGTGTGGAATCGCATGACGCAAGGCCAAATAAAGAAACAAATATGATGATAAATAAACGTGTCATTAAGAAAGGCCGTTTTGTGATGTGTGTTTCGATCTGTCTATAGCGAAGTCAGTGGCGGATCAAACCCACTTGCAGTTAAATTTCGCGTGATACCGGATTTTGAATTGTGACTGCGTCTTTTGGGCAATATGAACAAAACCAGCTTTTCCATTTATCAGGAGCAAATTCATGATTTCAAAGCAAAAATCTGTATTGAATAGACGGACATTTATTGGCGCAACCGTCGCAGCAGGCACACTATCGTCTACAGCAATTGCTCAAGTTACCGATGATCAGGGCGATGCAGGAACACGGGTGGCGCGTAGAAACATCTCTAGTTTCCGATCTCTCGATTGGCAGCCTTATTTTTCTAATCTTAAAAACGGCGCAATTCTTGTTGATACAACATCGCGTGCGCTTCATTTTTGGCCAGAAGATCAATCTTTTTACAAATTGTATCCAACCAGCGTGCCAATGTCAGAAGAACTAACCCGACGTGGCCGGACAAGTATTGTACGTAAAGTTGACGGGCCAAGCTGGCGGCCAACACCCTCTATGCTCAAGCGCAATCCTGAATGGCCAAAGTTTATTGGCCCAGGCCCTGACAATCCACTCGGAACACACGCGCTATACCTATCTTGGAAATATTATCGTATCCACGGCACCCACGACACACGCAAAATTGGCCGGCGTTCATCCAGCGGGTGCATAGGGTTATACAATGAACACATCGCAGAATTGTTTGGTTACGCGAAAATTGGCACACAAGTGTTGCTTATTTGACAAAAAAACCCGCGTGATTGCGTCAAGTAGAGGAACTCGGGTTTGCAATCTCTAAAAATTCCTTCATAAACACAGTACGAGGTACAGTCTTGGGTGCCTGCCGCTCTAACGTTTTGAACGGTAAGCAATTTACGTATAAGGAAATACACTATGAAAAAATTCGCACTTGCCGCTGCTTTCGCAGCTGTTGCATCTACATCTTTCGCTGGTAACCCAGCTCCAGTAATGATGGATCCAGTTGTTGTTGTTGAAGAAACTTCTTCTTCTTCAGGCGGCGGTCTGCTTGTTCCACTGTTGCTTTTGGTTCTTCTGGCAGCTGTTGCTCGCTAAACCAAACCAATATATACGAAAAAGGCGGCAGGTTTCTGTCGCCTTTTTTGTTTTTGCCATTCGGTAATATATATTCTTATTCTATTTTCCCAACAATGCCATAACTTCTTCATTTAGCGGAATCGCGTCGGCTGTTCCGTGGCGTGTAACCTTTATGGCTGATGCCGCAACACCGAACTTCAGCGCCTCCTTAGTATCCATCCCCTGATCCAAGCCCGCTGCAAAATATCCGGCAAACGTATCACCCGCCGCCGTCGTATCAACAGCATTTGCTTTGAATGCAGGTACATGAATTGTTGTTTTTGTCTCAGGGCATATCCACTCTGCTCCGTTGGATCCCTTGGTTACAACCAGTTCCGGTACGGGAATAGAAAATTTGTCTGCTTTTAAGGATGCGCTTAGTTGATCAAATTCAATTTGGTTCACCATAAGGATCGATATAAATGGCAACATCTCTTTGGTTTTTGAGACCGAAAATGGCGCCGCCGAATAGATTATTTTCACGCCTCTTCGCTTTGCTATTTTCGCTGCTTCAATTTGTTTGTCTGTTTCGTTTTGAAGCAATAAAAAATCTGACGCACCCGCATATTTTAGTGTGTCCACAATACCATCAGCCAATTGCGCGTTGTTTGCCCCGGAATACAGAACAATTGAATTTTCGCCCTCCACATCCACACAAATTATTGCGTGTCCTGTTGGCGTATCAACGGTTTTTATAGCTTCGGTTTTCACCCCAAACTTTCGCAGCCTCTCAATCGCCCAAGCTCCATCTTTGCCAACGGCGCCAATATGGACAACTTCCGATCCTGCTCGTGCGGCAGCAACCGATTGATTGGCCCCCTTCCCGCCCAAACCGGTCGTAAAACGGCTGGCCGCCAGCGTTTCACCTGGCGCTGGTAAATGTGAAACATGGTAAAAGTGATCAGCATTAATAGAGCCTAGGTTGTATATTGTCACTTGCCCAACCCACAGGACGCAAGAACCGCCATATTTAGAATGTCGTTCGTCGTTGAGACGGAGGAACAAATCTGGATCGGTTTATCTATGCCAGCAAGGATTGGGCCAATAACGGTTGCACCTGCCATTTCTTGCATCAGTTTAACTGAAATAGACGCAGAATGCCGTGCTGGAACAACCAGAATATTTGCCGGACCGGTTAGGCGACTAAACGGATATTGCGCCATCGCTGCCGCATTCATCGCAACATCAACCGTCATTTCGCCCTCATATTCAAAGCTGACACCACGTGCATCCAACACCTTAGGCGCAAGATGCATTTTTTCAGCCCGTTCCGACACGGGATAGCCAAATGTTGAAAAGCTAACAAAGGCCACACGCGGCTCTAACCCTAGGGAACGGGCCACATCTGCACTGCGTTCGGCAATGTTGGCCAAATCATTTTCGTCGGGCCATTCATGCACAAGCGTATCGGCAATCAGAACAATTCGCCCATTATGCAAAACGGCAGTTACACCAACAGCGCCGTCTTGGGCGGATGCATCAAACACGTGGTTGATCAATTCAAGAACATGCGCAGATTTTCGGGTAACACCAGTAATCAAACCATCACCATGCCCATGATGAAGCATAAGTGACGCAAAAACATGGCGGTCACGCGTGGCAAGGCGGTGAATATCTGCTTTGTCATAGCCTTTGCGTTGAAGCCGACCATACAGAAAATCTTTGTATGTCGAAAGATGTAGGGTATTTGCGGCATTCACGATTTCCAGTTCGTTTACCGCATCCCCCATACCAGCCTCTTCCAGCTTGGTTTTAACGTCTACTTCTCGTCCAACAACAAGGGCTTTACCAAACCCCGATCGTTGATATGAAACGGCAGCGCGCAATACGCGCACATCATCACCTTCGGCGAAAATCATTCGGCGCTGTGCTGCTTTGGCTCGGACATGAATGCCGCGCATCATAGTCGCCGTTGGATCAAGACGCGCTTTTAACGATTGTTCATATCCGTCAATATCAATGATCGGGCGGCGGGCAACACCGGTATTCATTCCGGCTTTGGCAACGGCGGGTGGGATTGTATAGATAAGGCGTGGATCAAACGGGGCGGGAATAATGTAGTCGCGGCCAAAAGTTAGCTTCCGGCCATATGCCATCGCAACCTCGTCTGGAACATCGGCA
>CAMZKY010000271.1 GCA_947311455.1 uncultured Marinosulfonomonas sp.
GAAAACAATAGCGACCCCGCGTTTGGCCGCCTGCGCCTGAAGCCCGGCTTTCACCATCGCATTTTCATGGGTGCAGGTCAGCCCCGATAGATACCAAAGCACGGGGACAGGCCCGTCTTTGGCCTGCGGTGGCATATAAACCGCAAAAACCATTTCGCAATTGCATACCGTTGAATTATGGGAATAGACCCCTTGCGTGCCGCCAAAGCTGGCATTTTTTGATAAGACCTTCATCAGTAAATCACCACGCCACGGATGCTTTCGCCGCTGTGCATCAGGTCAAAACCTTTGTTGATATCCTCAAGCGGCATGGTGTGGGTGATCATCGGGTCAATCTCGATTTTCCCCTCCATATACCAATCAACGATTTTGGGCACATCCGTACGCCCGCGCGCGCCGCCAAAGGCCGTGCCGCGCCAGCTGCGCCCTGTCACCAGTTGGAAAGGCCGTGTTGAAATTTCGGCGCCTGCGGGGGCAACTCCGATGATGATGCTTTCCCCCCAGCCTTTATGTGCGGCCTCAAGTGCGGTGCGCATTACATCGACATTACCCGTGGCATCAAAGGTATAATCTGCGCCGCCACCTGTCAGTTCAACCAGATGACCAACCAAATCGCCCTTAACATCCGCAGGGTTCACAAAATCGGTCATTCCGAAATATTCGCCCATTTTGCGTTTGTCACTGTTTAGATCAACACCAACAATTTGATCAGCCCCCGCCATGCGCAAGCCCTGCACCACGTTCAAACCGATACCGCCTAAACCAAACACAATCGCGGTGCTGCCGATTTCAACTTTGGCCGTGTTAATCACTGCGCCAATGCCCGTGGTCACACCACAACCGATATAGCAAATCTTTTCAAACGGTGCGTCCTTGCGCACTTTGGCCAGCGCGATTTCGGGCACAACCGTATGATTAGCAAAGGTGGAACAACCCATATAATGCAGGATCGGCGTGCCATCCAGCATAGAAAAACGGCTGGTGCCATCGGGCATCAGGCCCGCGCCTTGGGTGCTGCGGATTGATTGGCACAGGTTGGTTTTGGGGTTCAGACAATAATCACATTCCCGGCATTCCGGCGTATACAGCGGGATCACGTGATCGCCCACCTCAAGGCTGGTAACACCCTCGCCCAGTTCCACCACAACGCCCGCGCCTTCGTGCCCCAGAATGGCTGGAAACAGCCCTTCTGGATCAGCCCCCGAACGGGTGAATTCATCGGTGTGACATAACCCTGTGGCCTTGATTTCCACCAAAACCTCACCGGCACGCGGGCCTTCCAGGTTTACTTCCATCACGACCAAAGGTTTTCCAGCCTCAAGGGCTACGGCAGCACGTGTACGCATATTTCCAACTCCGATAACTTTGAAGACACCTTGGGCGAAACTTTGCAAATTTTCAACTGTTTACATACGCTTTCCTTGACGAACACGACATTTCCAAGCAAACTCAGTATATTAACGAGGTCTCGAATGAAACGTAACTTTTCCCTACGGCTTGCAGTTAACGCCTGCCAACCCAGCAATCCCCTTGACAATACAAGTGCCCCGGACCAATGCGGCGCGTCCGGATACGCAAGCCCCATTGGGGAACCGTCTGATTTATTTGCCTTCATGCGCATTATCAAACCCGGAATGGCCATTACAGCAAACTTTTTCGCATACCGACTAAATTTTAGTCTGGGAAAATATAGACCAATTCAACGTATATGGTGCAATTAATGCGATTGATGATTATTGCGATGCTAGGCCTTATTGCCTGTAGCCCCGCCATTCCGCAAGGCAGCTTGCCACCACATCCGCCAGCATATTGCCCTGATTGCAACGAAATTCGAAAACCGAATTCCGGCGCGCAAACCTGCAAGGCTTCAAAGTATCGTTTCATGATTGGTAAACAAGCCCGCGCCTTGGAAACCCTGACAATCCCGCAGCCCACCCGGCTTATCCTGCCAAACAGCACAATTACCGAAGACTACTCCAATACACGCATCAATTTCAGCGTTGGAAAAGACGGTAAAATCGTCAAGGTCTGGTGTGGCTAAAGCCCTTTAATACCGCCAAGCACCATGTCGGTTAATAGGTCGGCATAGGCCTTTCGGCTGATGCCTTTGGTTGGGCGATGCCACATATAAAACCAGTTCAACATCCCGAACACTGTCATAGTAACCGCATGCAATCGAACAGGATCTTTTAACGTATCTTTCGATTCAACCACCAACGCACCACCCATTGCTTGGATCAAGTTCTTTTGAATTTGAATCAGCCTATTACGCTCGGGCGCGGCCAGCGCATCCAATGCGTCAGACTGCAATTTATGTTCCGAATCCGCATCGCGGTATGCCATTAAAATGGCGTGGATGAGACGTCTAAGATATTCTGGTCCCTTTTCAATTTTCGCCACACAATCCGCCAGTTCCGACAAATGGCTGTGCAAAATATCATACAAAAGCGCGTCTTTGCTGGCGTAGTAATGATAGATCAAAGCCTTTGACACGCCGCAATGTTGCGCCGCCCCCGTCATCGAGGCGCGGTCATAGCCATGCGCGGCAAAATAATCCGCCGCCCCCTTGCGAATGGCGCGGCGTTTTTCATCGTGGTCGCGGGCAACACCTCGAGCCATGGCCTAGCCCTTGGGCCGGTTGTCGATTATGCGCACCGCCTTGCCCTGACTGCGTTCAACCCCGCCAATACCGGACAGCTCAACCTGCGCCGTCACGCCGACATTGCTTTTGATTTTGCGCTGCAACAGGGCCACAGCCGCATCACCATCCACACCCGTTTGAGAGGGTTCCACCAGCACGCGCATCGCATCCATACGGCCCTTTCGCTCCAACACAATTTGAAAATGCGGGGCCAGTTCCGGCACCGCCATCAACTGTTCCTCGATCTGGGTTGGAAAAACATTCACTCCGCGCAAAATGATCATATCATCGGTGCGTCCGGTGATTTTTTCCATCCGCCGCATGGAGCGCGCCGTGCCGGGCAACAGGCGGGTCAGATCGCGGGTGCGGTAACGAATGATCGGAAAGCCCTCTTTCGTCAGGGTGGTGAACACCAGTTCGCCCATTTCGCCATCTTCCACCACCGCGCCGGTTTCGGGATTGATGATTTCAGGGTAAAAGTGATCTTCCCAAATGTGCAGTCCGTCTTTGGTTTCCACACATTCATTCGCCACCCCCGGCCCCATGACTTCGGACAACCCGTAAATATCGACCGCATTCATATCAAACGCCTGTTCAATTTCCAGACGCATGGCGTTTGTCCATGGTTCAGCCCCGAAAATCCCCACATCAAGGCAGCTTTCGCGCGGATCGCGCCCCTGACGTTTGTATTCATCCAGAATCGACAGCATATAAGACGGGGTCACCATGATGGTTGAGGCGCCGAAATCCTCGATCAATTGCACTTGGCGTTGGGTCATGCCGCCGGAAATCGGCACCACGGTGCAACCCAGTTTTTCGGCCCCGTAATGGGCGCCCAGACCGCCGGTAAACAACCCATACCCATAAGCCACATGCACCACATCCCCCGCCCGCGTACCACTGGCGCGCAAGGAACGCGCCACAACGCTGGCCCATGTGTCAATATCTTTGGCCGTATACCCAACAACGGTTGGCTGCCCTGTTGTGCCGCTAGAGGCATGTAAACGCAGGATTTTTTCGCGTGGCACGGCAAACATTCCAAACGGGTAATTATCGCGCAGGTCCTGTTTCATCGTGAACGGGAATTTCGCCAGATCCGTCAGTGATTTTAAATCATCGGGATGCACCCCCGCATCATCAAAAGATTTTTTATAGAACGGCACGTTGTCATAAGCATGACGCAACGACCATTTCATTCGTTTTAATTGCAGCGCCGCAATTTCATCGCGCGAGGCGATTTCAATCGGATCAAGTTCGCTTTGCTTGGGGGTTAAATCTTTCATCTTTTCCGCTCCCTTATACCCGTTCCATAACCAGTGAAATGCCTTGGCCAACGCCGATACACATAGTGCACAGCGCGCGGGTCATCCCCTGATTTTGCATCTCGATCGCCGCCGTCAACGCCAGCCGTGCACCCGACATGCCCAAAGGATGGCCAAGCGCAATCGCGCCGCCGTTGGGATTGACAAAATCCGCATCATCCGCAACGCCAAGCCTGCGCAGCACCGCAAGGCCCTGCGCGGCAAAGGCCTCGTTCAATTCGATCAGGTCAATATCACCCATTGTCAGCCCCAGCCGCGCCAACAACTTTTCAGACGCAGGTGCGGGGCCAATCCCCATAATATGCGGCGAAACCCCTGCGGTGGCCATGCCAACAATCCGCGCTTTGGGCGTTAATCCGTATTTCTTAACAGCTGCCTCCGACGCAATAAGCATCGCGCAAGCCCCGTCATTGACGCCCGAGGCATTCCCCGCCGTGACGCTGCCGCCTTCGCGAAACGGCGTGCGTAGATCGGCAAGTTTTTCTAATGTGGTCAGGCGCGGATGTTCATCCGTATCCACAATCATATCCTCACCACGCCGTTGTGGAATAGTCACCGGCACAATTTCCTGCTTCATGCGCCCCGACGCAATCGCCACCGAGGCCTTTTCTTGAGACCTTAGCGCAAAGGCATCCTGATCTGCCCGCGAAATCCCGAATTCCGCTGCCACATTTTCCGCTGTTTCGGGCATGGAATCGGTGCCGTATTGCGCCTTTAGGGCCGGATTCACAAAACGCCAGCCAATCGTAGTGTCGTAAATTTCGGCGCGGCGCGAAAAGGCGGCGTCGGGTTTGGGTTGCACCAGTGGCGCGCGGCTCATGCTTTCGACGCCGCTGGCGATCACCACTTCGGCCTCGCCTAATTTCACCATCCGCGCCGCCATACCAACCGCATCAAGACCCGAGCCGCATAAACGGTTCACCGTCACGGCAGGCACCTCCACATCCAGTCGGGCCAGCAAAGCCCCCATGCGGGCCACATTGCGGTTGTCTTCGCCCGCCTGATTGGCGCAGCCGGTGATCACCTCGTCCACCACCAGCCCGTCAATTCCGGCCACGGTTTCACGCAGCACATGGGCCAGCATATCGTCAGGGCGCACCAACGCAAGCGCGCCGCCAAAACGGCCAATCGGGGTGCGCACCCCCTCACATAGAAAGGCTTCGGTCATGGTGCCTCCTTGAAATGCTGGCCTTTGATCTGGCGCGATCCGCCGCGAAATTCGGCAACCACGCGGCCATCCTCGGCGGTGATTGTCACGTCATAAAGACCGGAACGCCCTATCAGACTGACTTCGCGCGCGGTGGCGGTCAGGCGTTCGCCCAATTTTGCCGGACTTAGATAGGTGATCAAATTATGCTGGGCCACCACCAGCGTATTATAACTGTTGCAGGCAAAGGCGAAGGCGCTGTCGGCCAAAGTAAAGATATAGCCGCCGTGGCAAATTTCATGGCCGTTCAAATGATGCGCCGCCACGGTAAACGACAAAACCGCCTGCCCCGCATCCACATGATCCAGTGACATGCCCAACCATTTTGATGCCGCATCCCCCGCCCACATGGCGGCGGCTGATTTTTCGGCCCGTTCTTTTGGTGTCATTGCGCGCTCCCGTTTCGGGCATCCTGCACAAACCCGACCATACGGTCAATAGTGTTGCGGATTTATTTTTCCTGCGCTAGGCTGACCCAAACAAGGAGTTCCCCATGCTTGACCCTCATAGCTTCGCCTCCGGCAAATGGATTGCCCCGGGCAAAGACGCCACGATTTTACACAGCCCCGTGACAGGCGCGCCCATAGCCCGCGTTGGCGCGGCTGATCTGGATTTCGGCGCAATGATCGCCTTTGCTAAATCCAAAGGCGGCGCGGCCCTGCGCGAAATGACCTTTCACCAACGCGCCAAAATGATCAAAGCCTTGGCCATCGCCATCGACAGCCGCAAAGAAGAGCTTTACGCCCTGAACGCCCTGACGGGGGCCACCCGCAAAGACGGCTGGATCGACATTGACGGCGGCATCGGCACGATGTTTGTGTTTGCCTCCAAAGGGCGGCGGGAAATGCCCGACGGGCATGTCTATCTGGATGGCGATCTTGAACACCTTTCGCGAAACGGCACCTTTTTGGGCCAGCATATCGCCCTGCCGCTGCACGGGGTTGCGGTGCATATCAACGCGTTCAATTTTCCGGTGTGGGGGATGCTGGAAAAACTGGCCCCTGCGCTGTTGGCCGGAATGCCCTGTATTGTCAAACCCGCCACCCAAACCAGCTTTATGACCGAACTTTGCGTGCGGATCATGCAGGACAGCGGGGTATTACCCGAAGGCGCGGTGCAACTGATTGCCGGACGCACCGGCGATTTGCTCTCCCGCCTTGGCCCGCAGGATGTGGTCAGCTTTACCGGATCGGCCCGCACCGCGCTGGCCCTGCGCTCCATGCCCAATATTATTGAGAACGGCACACGGTTCATCGCCGAGCAAGACAGTTTAAACGCCTCGATCCTTGGACAGGACGTGACACCGGATGCGCCGGAATTTGATCTATTTATCAAAGAAGCCGCCACCGAAATGACAACCAAAGCCGGACAAAAATGCACCGCGATCCGCCGAATGATTGTGCCCGCCCCCCTGATTGATCCGGTGATTGAGGCCCTCTCGGCGCGGCTGGCCAAAACCACGATCGGCAATCCTGAAACCGACGGCGTGCGCATGGGGGCGCTGGTATCGGCGGCGCAAAAACGTGATGTGCTGGACATGACCGCCAAAATCGGCACCGAGGCCACGCGGGTGATTGGCAACCCGGATGCGTTTGACCTTACCGATGCCGACCCGGATCAGGCATTTTTGCCGCCGGTGCTGTTTCAATGCGATGATCCCGACAGTGCCAAAATCGTTCACAAAACCGAAGCCTTTGGCCCTGTGTCCACGATCATGCCCTACCGCGACACGGCCCACGCCGCCCAAATCGCCAATCTCGGGGGCGGCAGCCTTGTGGCCTCGGTGATCACCAATGATCCGCATATTGCCCGCGAGATCACCATGGCCAGCGCCCATTGGCACGGTCGGCTGTATTTCAACAACC
>CAMZKY010000272.1 GCA_947311455.1 uncultured Marinosulfonomonas sp.
AAGGCGGCACGGCAAGCCCCACCGGGAGCAATGCCAAATAGGGATCTTGCGGGCCTTGGCCCAGGCTTGTTTTGGGCTGAAAGATCCGGGTTGGCAGCTTGATCTGTTTGGTAACAAACAGACTAGAGGAATGGTCATCGACGGCAAGGGAAGCCTTGCCAGAACAAAATCCGGCTTATAGGCCCTCCGCGCATTTTTGGGCTTCAGGTTTTGCTTGACCCTCCCCGACTGGAAGGTTGTAAACCTCCTTATGGATTATTCAGCCCTGATACTTTTGCCCATCTGCCTTGGCCTGTTTGGATTTATTGAACCTTGCACCATTGGTGGGCATTTATTGTTTCTGGACACGCAAAAATCGCGCGGGGGTGCGGCCAAAAACAATGCGGTTCTGGTGTTTGTAGCCGCGCGCGCTGTGGTGATGGGCTTGTTTGGTGCGGTGATTTCGATGTTGGGGGTGTGGTTGATTTCGGTGCAAACCGGCATGTGGCTGCTGTTCGGCGCGATTCTTGTCTTGCTGGGTCTGTGGTCGATCTGGTTTGGCCTTTACGTTGATCCGGCAAACTGGAGCGGCCAGACATGAGCAAAAACAAGCGGTTCAAAAATGTTGCCTTCGCCGGCATTACCTTTCAGGCGGGATCGGCGGCGGTGGATTCGGCGACGATTATGTCGTCGCTGGTGTATCAACTGTCGGGCAGTTCGGTTCTGGTGGGGGCGGTGACGGCGATTTTGCGGTTTGGCTGGCTGTTTCCCCAGTTGATCATTGGCTATCTGGCGCAACGGTCGGGGTCATCCATGCGGTATTATGTGATCGGGGCGTTTGGACGGGCCAGTGCGATGGCCCTGATGGCACTGACCTTGTGGCTGGGGGCGGCGTGGCCTGCGTGGCTGTTAACCACGGCAGTGATGGTGATCTGGGTCGCCTATGCCTTTGTCAGCGGCATTGTCGGCGTGCCCTATAATGACATCGTGGCGCGGTCTGTGCCGTCGGAAATGCGCAGCCGCCTGTTGGCCACACGGTTCTTTGGCGGCGGGGTGCTGGCGCTGATTGTGGTGGGAATTGCCGATCGTCTGGTGGCGGGGCTGGCTTTTCCGTTGTCCTATGCGGCGATTATCGGCATTGCGTCGGTGCTGATGTTTATGTCCTCGGGGGTGTTTACCGCCATGGGCGAGCCTGATGCGCCGTCGAAGCCAATGCAAAAGCCCGGTTTTTTCCAGTATCTGCAAGACGGGGTGCAGGTGTTTAAAACCGATCAGAAATTTCGCCTGTTTGTATTTGCCCAATGGTGCGGTGGGGCTGTGTTGATGGCGATGCCGTTTTATGTGGTCGCGGCCAGTCAGGCGGGGTTTGGTCTGGATCGGGTGGCGATCTTGCTGGGGGCGCAAACGGTGGGGGCGTTGCTGTCCAATCCCCTGTGGGGCTGGTGGGGTGACAAGCTGGGCAAGGTCAGCCTGCTTCGCGCCATTGCCATCGGGCGGGCGGTGCCATTGCTGGCGGTGTTGGCTGCGGGGCTAACGGCGGGGCAGGGCGCGTTTTATTTCTATGTGCTGGTGTTCTTTGTTCTGGGCGCACTGGCCAATGGGCTGACAATTGCGGTGATCGGGTTTTTGATGGAGATTTCACCCGACGATCAACGCCCTGCTTATAGCGGCTATTTCAACGCCATCACCGCCCCTGCGTTTTTATTGCCGTTGATGGCGGGCGGGTTGGCGGCGATGTTTGGCCTGAAAATTGTGTTTATGCTGGCTTTGGTTGCGGCATTGATGCAATTTACCTTGTTGATGCGGATTAACAGCGCCTGAATCGCATTAGGGTGTTGACTCGGGGCGTGTTCCGATTAAAAGGCAGTCTCTAGGATCAATGGGCCAAATCTGGCCCCCCGCTGAGGAGCATTAAAATGGCGAAGCCAACCACAATTAAAATCCGCCTGAACTCATCAGCCGGAACAGGCCACTTTTACGTTGCCAAAAAGAACGCACGCACAATGACTGAAAAAATGGTTGTAAATAAATACGACCCGGTTGTTCGCAAGCACGTTGAATACAAAGAAGGCAAGATCAAGTAGATCAGAACCTTTATTGAGTTTAGAAAGCCTCGCTGTTGCAGCGGGGCTTTTTTGTTGGGTTGATGCCAAAAAATGTATACTATGGATGGAAATGTATACTTAATCGTTGATCCTAGTGCGATGACGAGGTGTAATCGCAGCCCCGCATTTAAGGCCAAAGTGGCGTTGGCCGCGCTGAAGGGCGAGCAAACGCTAGCGGAGCTTTACGATGTGCGCGCGAAGTAAATAAAGCAGTGGAAGGATTGACTGACGGAAGGGATAGCCGGCGTTTTTGAGGATGGGCCATAGGCCAAGGTGCCGGAGATCGATGTCAAAACGCTGCGTGCGAAGATCGAGCCACCTCACTATTCCCCGTGCACGGCAATCAGTTCGATCCCCGCATCAGGGCTTTCGATCACGCGGAAGGCCTCGGAGACGCCGATTTCGCCCAGTTCGCGCGCAACGGTTAGCAATGTGTTCGGGTCATGACCTTCGCACAGTTCAACCATATGACCCAGCTCGTCCATGGCGATGGGCATGGCGTCATCCACCGAGGGCGCGCCGTAAATATCGACAAAATGCTGGGCCAAGCGTTGGGCTAATGCGTCAAATTCGCTCTGTTCTATTTTGGTGACGGCAACAAAAGTAACCCGCCCAAAGGTTTCCAGCCCCAG
>CAMZKY010000273.1 GCA_947311455.1 uncultured Marinosulfonomonas sp.
AACGGGATCTGTTCAGAAAACCAAGCGTTGGACCCCATAGACATCGGGCCATCAGAGCCGCGCTTAAGCAAACTATCCCGTGGCTAAATTCGAGGCCAGTTTATTTTGCCGTTCAATAATACGGGGTAAATCGATGGCGGTAATTTGCCCATCACGGACAACTTGGCGCCCTTCCACAAACAAATCGCGCACTTTGGTTGGCCCCGCCAGCAAAAGCGCCGCTGGATCCCAACTTCCGGCGCTTTCCACGCCTGACACATCCCAGATCGCGATATCGGCGCGTTTGCCTATCGCCAGCTGCCCACAATCATCACGTCCCAACACCTGTGCGCCACCGCGCGTGGCAATTTCCAGCGCTTCACGTGCGCTCATCGCATCGGCCCCGTTTTGCACCCGTTGCAACAGCATGGTTTGGCGCGCTTCAATAGCAATATTTCCTGCATCATTGCTGGCCGAACCATCCACGCCAAGCCCGACCTTTACATCGGCATCGCGCAACGCACGCACAGGCGCGATCCCTGAGCCAAGGCGGCAATTTGAACAGGGACAATGCGCCACACCGGTGCGGGATTTGGCAAACAAATCAATTTCTCGCCCATCCAGCTTAACGCAATGGGCGTGCCAAACATCATCACCTGTCCAACCCAGATCTTCGGCATATTGGCCCGGACGGCAGCCAAATTTTTCAAGGCTATAGGCAATGTCTTCGTCATTTTCCGCCAGGTGGGTGTGCAGCATCACACCCTTGTCCCGCGCCAAAAGCGCCGCATCACGCATCAAATCGCGGCTAACGGAAAACGGCGAACACGGCGCAATGCCGACCCGCACCATAGCCCCGTCACGTGCATCATGGAATTTGTCGATCACACGGATGCAATCCTTTAGAATGTCCGCCTCGATTTCAACCAAACCGTCGGGGGGTAGCCCACCATCGCTTTCGCCGATGCTCATGGAGCCGCGGGTGGGGTGAAAGCGTATCCCAATTTCCATCGCGGCGTCTATGGTATCATCCAAACGGCTGCCATTGGGGAAAAGATACAAATGGTCGGAACTTAGCGTGCATCCAGAAAGCGCCAACTCGGCCAAACCAACCAACGCGGAAATGCGCATTTCCTCAGGGCCAAATTTTGACCAAATTGGATAAAGGGTTTGTAGCCAGCCAAACAAAAGCGCATCCTGCCCACCTGGTACTGCGCGGGTTAAGGTTTGATACAGGTGATGGTGAGTGTTTACCAAGCCCGGCGTAACCACACAGCCATTTGCGTTGATGATTTCCGCACTACCTACCTGTAAATCCCCGCCAATCTCAACGATCACACCGCCTTTAATTTTAACGTCTGAATTGATTAGCTCGCGCCTTTGATCATCCATTGTAATCACAGTGTGGGCATTGCGGATCAGAATTTCTTTCATCGGCTAATTCTCCGACGCTTTGCGTAAAATCTCAAGTGCGGATTGGTGAATATCCGCATTTGCCGCCGCAAGCATACGCCCGCCATCATGCGCCGGTTTCCCCTGCCAATCGGTGACAACCCCACCCGCGGCCTGAACCACAGCGATCGGGGCTTGCACATCATAGGATTGCAGACCGGCTTCAACCACAAGATCAACACACCCAAGCGCCAAAAGTGCGTAGCCGTAGCAATCCATCCCATAGCGCACAAGCCGCACATCCCGCGCCAGATCCGTAAAGGCTGCGCGCTCAATTTCGCTGCCAATTTCGGGAAATGTGCTTAACATTGTTGCATTTCCTAGATCGGTGTTTTTACTAGTTAGCAGCGGTTTAACATTATTGCGAGACACAAGCTGTGCCTCCCCCAACCCGCCAATAAATTGTTCGCCGATATGGGGCTGGACAATAATACCGTAAAATGGCCCGTCCGCATCGCGCACAGAGATCAACACACCCCATGTAGGTGTGCCGCTGATATAGCCGCGGGTGCCATCAATCGGATCCAGAACCCAGGTTAGGCCGCTTGTTCCGGCTTGAAACCCGTATTCTTCGCCAAGGATTGCATCGTCGGGCCGCATTTTCGCAAGCACAGCGCGCATCGCCTTTTCGGCGGCGCGATCCGCAATTGTAACCGGATCAAAGCTGTCTTGTTCTTTGTTGTCGGCAACAAGGCCGGAAACGCGAAAGTGGCGCATGGTTTCCACCTGCGCCACTTCAGCCATTGCGTTGGCTGTTGCTTTTATCTTTGCTTGTTCCTGCGCACTTAACTTCGCCATTTTCATCGCCCTTAATCTGCCCTTAAGGGAATGGTTTGAAGCGAAAAGCGAAAGGCGTCAAGCGGTCAAATTAGGCCGCGTCACTTAGAACGCGTGCCAAATCAAACAGGCGCTTACGTTGGTTTTGCGGCATCGCATAATATGAACGCACCAATTCCAAAGCCTCCTTATTGGCTAGAATATCGGCTGGGATACCATTTTTATCGGAATCAGCTGGCTGTTCGCCTGCAGTTAGGCCTTCGAAGAAAAAACTAACCGGAACACCCAAGGCATCTGAAATGTCCCAAAGACGAGATGCGCTCACGCGATTCATGCCGGTTTCATATTTTTGGATTTGCTGGAATTTAATGCCAACTTTCTCAGCAAGCTGTTGTTGTGTCATGCCAGTGAGCCAACGGCGGTGACGAACACGTTTACCTACATGGATATCTACAGGATGTTTCATGGTTTCCCCAATACAATTAAAGATTTTGATCTCATATATCATAAAGCAATTTTCATGCCAAACTTACGCTCAAAGGAAATATTTTATTTTTCCATTACCCAAAAGCCAGTATACCACTGTATAATAAGACATAAACCTTAAAAAATTCCCACTTTAATTTCGTACAGCCTGTAGAATCATTGGATCGTTGCAATCAATCAATAAGTGTTTCGCATAAAGCGTTGCATTTTGCATTTACAACCTAAGATAATCTTTTCGTTTTGCAAATCTCGCCTGATATTCTTGGTTTTACCACGTTCATGCCTGTGATACCTCTCCCCTGATAATTTCGGGAGAACACTTTGGAAAACACAATGAAAGCTATTCTTGTTCAAGATACATCCGGTCAAACAGTTCTTGCCGATATCCCGCGTCCCTCCCCTAGACCCGATGAAATTCGCATACAAATTCAGGCCTGCGGCTTGAATTTTGGCGATCTTTTGATGATCAACGGCACCTATCAGGAAAGGCCTGATTTACCTTTTGTGTTGGGAATGGAGCCCGCGGGGATTGTGGATGCGATTGGTGATAACGTAACCGGGTTTTCTGTTGGCGATCGCGTTGTCACCTATTCAGGCCATAACGGCCTTGCCGAATACGGATGTTTCAAGGCCGATCTGTGCCTGCCAATCCCCGACAATATGGGTATGGCCACGGCGGCGGGTTTTTTAATTGCCTATGGCACGTCCCATTTGGCGCTGGAACATCGCGCACATTTGCAACCAGAGGAAACCCTTTTGGTTCTGGGGGCTGCAGGCGGCGTGGGCCTGACGGCTGTCGAAATTGGCAAACAAATGGGGGCAACAGTGATCGCCTGCGCACGCGGCGCCGGAAAACTTGACGTGGCCAAACAGGCAGGCGCCGACCATTTGATCAATAGCAATACCGACGATTTACGCGAGATCGTTAAATCCCTTGGTGGAGCCGATGTGGTTTATGATCCGGTCGGAGGCGATCTGTTCAAAGCTGCTTTTCGGGCTTGCAACCCCGAGGCGCGGATCATTCCGCTAGGGTTTGCCAGCGGCAATGTTCCGCAAATTCCCGCCAATATTCTTTTGGTAAAAAATATCACCGCGATTGGGTATTATTGGGGTGGCTATACAAAATTCCGACCAAAAAAGCTGCGTGACAGCCTGCTCACCATGCTTGACTGGTATAGCCAAGGTCGCCTTAAACCCCATATCAGCCATAAATTGCCACTTGAAAAAACCGACGCGGCGCTTGAGTTGTTACGGTCGCGCACATCAACGGGCAAAGTGGTTGTAACAATCTAACACTTAAATACTGACAAACGCTTGGCGCAAAAATCGGGCCAGATCATCGGCCATTTCCCCTTTGGCCAAATCCCCCACATACATATTGATCTGCTTGGTCATCAATTCGGGCAACGAACCGTTGTGATCAATCGGGTGCAGCTGTGGCGGCTCCATCCCTTCTAGCAACGTGTGCACGGCCAAATCGGCACTGACAGACGCCTCAATCGTGCGGGTCGAATCAGATTCGATTGCCATTTCCCACAGAATGTTTGCGTCATCCAGCGCCTTTTGCACCCCTTTGCGAAAGATGCATCGGTGTTCATACGCCAACCGCAACGGGCGATGTTTCCATGCGTTGCCATTCGGCGCACCGACCCAAACCAATGGCAGGATCAACAGGGTTTCACCACCCGTATCGCAGCTGTCTTCTGTGGTCAGGATAATATCACACTCCCCACGGTTAAACATTTTGCGCAATTCCGTGGTATAGGACGATACCAGATGCACATTCACCCGCGGATAAGCCGTATTAAATCGTTGCAGCACCTGTGGAATCGCCGGATACACAATATCCGACGGCACCCCCAGAACAATTGTGCCTTCAAATGATTTACTGGTCAAACGCGCATAGATTTCATCGTTTAAGGCCAGCATTTTTCTGGCATAGCCTAATAGCTGTTCCCCTTCTGCTGTCAATTCAACCCCACGGCCAACCCGATCCAGCACTTTCAGCCCCAGAGATTCCTCTAGCCGTTTTAATTGCATCGACACGGCGGATTGGGTCAGATTCAAAAAACCTGCCGCTTTGGTTACGCCGCCCACATCCGCCACCGCCACAAATGACCGAAGCGCCGTTAGGTCAAGATTTCTCATATCATCTTCCTTGATGTTTAACTTGGCAATCATTCATTAGTAAAATTAATCATATGCCGACATATAGATCAAGTAAATTGATACCAAACAACAAACACATCGCCAAGAAAGGGCTTAGCAATGACAACACTCACATTCGCGCCCCACGCTCCACAAGGATTTTTCCCGTTCAATTCGGCGTTCTCTGCCGTGAAGACAATGATCGAAACCCGAAAGCAGCGCCACGCTTTGGAAATGCTTGATTCTGCGGCAATGGCCGATATCGGGCTAACATATGCGCAGGCAAAAGCCGAATTCACTCGTAAATTCTGGGACATCCAGGCGCGCGACACCCCAAACCCCAACAATTTCCGCGCAATTCAACGCAATATCACCGATACACCTTGAAAAACGGGCCATCTTTACCGATATTAAGGGGTGAAGGTGGCCTTTTGGGCTTCCGTAACAGTTTTGATCCTTGGAGGGATATAATGGCAGATTTTAATACCATCGGCACGCGCGCAGGCGTTGGTAGTGCAGAAATCGACGCGGGCCTTCAGGCCCACATGAACAAAGTCTATGGCACCATGTCGGTCGGCCTGTTGGTAACCGCAGGCGTTGCTTGGGCTGTTGGCAATAACGCAGAAATGCTGTCGTTCTTCTTTACCGGCTTTATGCGTTACATCGTGATGTTCCTGCCCCTGATCATGGTCTTTGCTTTTGGTGCCCTATTGAACCGTATCTCGGCCGCTGGCGCACAACTGTTCTTCTATGTATTTGCTGCGGCGATGGGCCTTTCGATTGCCTGGATATTCGCGGTTTATACCGGATTTTCGATCACCCAGACATTCCTTGTCACATCCATCGCTTTTGCAGGTCTTAGCCTGTATGGCTATACCACCAAAAAAGACCTGTCCGGTATGGGCACATTTTTGATGATGGGCCTGATCGGATTGATCGTTGCCTCAATCGTTAATATGTTTTTGGGGTCTGGCGTGGTGCAGCTGGCCATTTCCGCGATTGGCGTTTTGATTTTTGCCGGCCTAACGGCCTATGACACACAGAAAATCAAATCCACCTACCTTGCCCACGCGCATCATGGCGATACCGAATGGCTGGGCAAAGCCGCAATCATGGGCGCGCTGAACCTGTATCTGGATTTCGTGAACATGTTCATGTTCCTGCTGTCTTTCCTTGGTGGCCGCGACTGATCTTGCAATAACCTGTTAATCTAAAAGGCCAGCCACCGCGCTGGCCTTTTTTATCAGGCATCTACCCAAACGGGGCATTCTTTCCAATTTTCAGGAAAACCCATTTGCCAGCGTTGTGCCACGGCATTTCCAATACCAGATTTTTTCTGCCGGAATAGCTTCTATCTACATTTTGTTTTTTCAGAATTTTTATAACCACCACCAACACATTATAAACTGAGTTATCTACGCAAACGTACGACCCGGCAGATTTGAGCACCAACGAAGAGCTACCTTGGCGATGTATTTGTCGCCACGGCTAAAATCTACAGAAGCGCCCTGCCCCAAGTCTACATCATGGGCGATCAATTTAAAGGGTTATATGACGCGCCCGCGCGCCACGCTCAATCGCCGAGGCGTGAAGACGATCAATATTCAGCTCATACCGAATTTCTTCAAGCAGCCGAAGCTCTGCGTCACGCAACTCGCCATCCGCAGCGGCCACGTCACACGCCAACGCATAAGCGGTTTCATTCAGACGTTCGGGCAGAACACTGCGGATCAGGCCAAAGAGAGCATCAAGCCCGTCTTCTTCTTCAAACAGATCAAAAACTGTTTGCGAAACGCTTTTAACACGATCCATATCATAGCCGGCAAACACCGGCAGGTGATTGACAGTCGAGGTGATTTTCACCAACTCTGATGTCAGTATTTCTTCGTCAGAGGCAGAAACGGCAACCATAATGGCAACGAGTGCATCTTGAGGTGATAGGGAGTGGGTTGTATTTGGCATATTGCGGCCTTTCACGGCATGTGTTTCATCGCAGATTATTGACCTTCTTGCCTTGTCGCAATAGGCACAAAGCGAAATAGGGTATATTGCCCAAAAACAGCCGAAAGTTTAGCCGATGACCGATCTACATGATGCCGCAATGCAATCCAAAGCCTGGCCCTTTGAAGAAGCGCGCCGGATGCTGAAGCGGATGAATGGCAAGACACCCGCCAAAGGCTATGTTTTGTTTGAAACCGGTTATGGCCCCTCGGGCCTGCCGCATATCGGCACCTTTGGCGAGGTGGCACGCACCGCGATGATCCAGCATGCGTTTGAAACCCTAAGCGATATTCCAACCAAACTGGTTAGTTTTTCCGACGACATGGACGGGATGCGCAAGGTCCCGGGCAATGTGCCAAGCCCTGAAAAACTGGAACCCTATTTGCAAATGCCCCTAACGGCGGTGCCTGATCCGTTTGGCACCCATGATAGTTTTGCAGATCATAATAACGCCATGCTGTGCCGTTTTCTGGATACGTTCGGGTTTGAATATGAATTCATGTCCTCAACCAAGTTTTATAAATCTGGCGCGTTTGATAAGATTTTGCTGCGCTGTGTGGAAAAATACGATGAAATCATGGAGGTGATGTTAAAATCCCTACGCGAAGAACGCCGTGCCACTTATTCTATCTTCCTGCCGATTTCCCCGAAAACCGGCCGCGTTTTATATGTGCCGATGAAATCGGTTGATGCGGCGGCGGGCACCATTACCTTTGAAGAAGACGGCGAAGATGTGACGTTAAGCGTTACTGGTGGTCAGGTAAAACTGCAATGGAAGCCCGATTTTGGCGCACG
>CAMZKY010000274.1 GCA_947311455.1 uncultured Marinosulfonomonas sp.
AATTGGCGCGTGGCTATTTACCTGTTGCGACCCACTCAGCCCACTGGATTGCCAATGACGGGTTTCGCGATGCGGTGGCGCAATTTTTGGAACACGAGCGCGAGGCCATAGGGGAAGACATCGAGATCATGACAAGTTACGGTCCATTCAAAAAAAGGATGGATGATGACACGTAGATTATTTGCTGAATGGTTGGGCACATTGTTTTTATTGGCCACGGTGATTGGATCAGGGATCATGGCCGAACGATTGGCGGATGGAAATACGGCGATTGCACTATTGGGCAACACCATCCCGACGGGTGCGATTCTGGTGGTGTTGATCACGATATTCGGGCCGATTTCGGGGGCGCATTTCAACCCGGCGGTCACACTGGTGTTTTTGATCCGCAAAGAAATCAAAGCCCGCGAAACAGTGCTGTTTGTGATTGCGCAAATTATTGGCGGCATTTGCGGCATGTTCATTGCGCATCTGATGTTTGAAAACCCGATGATTGATCCCTCCACCCATGCCCGCACCGGCATCAGCCAATGGATCAGTGAATTTGTCGCCACCTTCGGACTGGTCGCCACCATTCTTGGCACGCTGAAATCGCGCCCTGATGCGGTGCCGATGGCTGTGGGCCTTTATATCACTGCTGCCTATTGGTTTACCTCGTCCACCTCGTTTGCCAATCCCGCTGTCACCATCGCGCGCGGATTTTCTGACACATTTGCAGGGATTGATCCGGCTCATGTGGGGATGTTTATTGTGATGCAGATTATCGGCGCGGTGGCTGCAACGTTAACCTTTGGCTGGTTGTTACGCGCATAGCCAATACGCGCCAAATTCAGCGTGCGCTGCGTTAACACGCAAAAACCGGTGAATGTTGCACTACACTAGCCATACGTTTGCCATACAGCGATTTTGGCCAAATCCCCTTGTTAACAAGGGTTTTCCAGCGGTTAATGCCAAAACACCTTTTTCAAAAGAAAACCCTAGCTGGAGGTCGGATACAGCGTCACTTTGGTGCCTATTGGAACCCGATTATAAAGATCAACAATATATTCATTGGTTAACCGCGCACAGCCATTCGAAACACGTGTAGCAATGGTGTTGGGCTTGTTCGTGCCATGAATACGCAAGAACGTGTCACCCTTACCTTCTACAAACAAATAAAGCGCCCGCGCCCCAAGCGGATTGTTTGGGCCACCTGGCATACCGTTTTTATACTTGGCATAATGGCTGGGCGAACGTTTGATCATATCGGCGGTTGGCGTCCAGCTGGGCCATTCTTTTTTGGCCCCCACATAAAATGTTCCCGGCTCATACAGGCCCGGACGGCCAATGCCAACGGCGTACCGAATGGCGCGATTGTCGGGTAGTGTCCAGTAAAGGCCAAACTGGTTTGGGTCTAAATGAATTTCGCCCGCGGGCAATCTGGTGCGTAGTTTTACTTCGTGGGGAATCAGGTTATCTACGGGTTCCGCTGCAGATGCAGAGGAAATGCCAAAGGCACTGATTGCGGTAGACGTGGCGATAAAATGGCGGCGTGTTAACATGTGAATTCCCTAATAAAATAACGCTTTGATGCACCTTAAAGTGACATTGTGCCTATGCAAAGAACATTTTACCCGCGCCCCTGTTCGCCGGATACCTGATGGAAAGGTTCGTGGTAAATAAATGGTTTGCTCAAGACCGGATGAAATGCAGGCTGGTAAATGTTGTTCGCCACTGCGCCACTTCATCCGCCAACCCCTCCGGATCGTTGCGTTTTAAGGCACTGGCAATCAATGCGGCCATGCGGGGCATGTCGGATTCCGTCAGCCCCCAACGTACCAGTTCGGGGGTGCCAAATCGAAGACCGTTCATGTCATTGGCGACGGGATCAATCGGCAAGCCGATTCCGCAGGCCAGAAATCCGGCGCGGCGCAGGGTTTTTGAAGCCGCCTGTCCGCCGCCAAATTGCGCCGCCTCCAGGGCAAATTGATGGGATTGTGTATAGCCGTGGTCTTTGGCAAAAACCGGCAATCCTTCGTTGTCCAAAGCTGCAGCAAGCGCCTGCGCAACCGAGATCATTTTATCGCCATAGGCTGCGCCATGTTCGCGCCAATCCAGCATGGATACGGCCAGTGCAGCGGATTTGGCGGCGTCGAAATTGGCCGTCATACCGGGGAAAGCGATTTTATCCAGCCGTTCAGCGATATCCGTATCATTAGTTACAATCAGGCCCGAAGGTGGCCCACCTAGGCTTTTGTATGTGCTCATCGTCATCATGTGCGCACCTTCTGACAACGGGTTAGCCCACGCACCACTGGCGATAATCCCGCATTGATGGGCGGCGTCAAACAGGGTTTTTGCCCCTGCGTCATCCGCAATGGCGCGAATTTCGGCCACGGGGTGTTCAAACAGATTCAGACTACCGCCAATGGTGATCAGGCTTGGGTTTATGCGATGGGCCAGCGCCCGCAACCCATCTAGGTCAATGGTGTAGCCATCCGCATTCACAGGTGCCTCGTGGCTGATTAGCCCGTAAAGCCCCGCGCACCCATCGGCGTGGTGGGTCACATGCCCGCCGATGCTGGCAGGGGGCACAATGATATGATCGCCCGGTTTGGTTAGGGCCATAAAGCCGTAAAGATTGGCAATTGCCCCTGATGGCACTCGGATCTCTGCATATTTGGCATCAAAGATTTCGGCACTTAATTCAGCCGCGATTATCTCGATTTCCTCGATCGCCTCAAGCCCCATTTCGTATTTGTCGCCGGGGTACCCCAGTGACGGACGGCTGCCCATACCCGAGGCCAACATCGCCTCGGCGTGTGGATTCATTACATTGGTGGCGGGGTTCAGATTAAAACAATCACGTTCATGGATTTGACGATTGTTTTCAATTAGTTGAGTAATGCGGGCATTTGTTTGTTTGCTTGATTGATCGGCCGTTTGGCCCGCAATTTTCCGGGCATAGAGTTCGCAAGGGGCAGGCACCCATGAGCGTGACGAGAGGTTGGGCATTTTTGTTCATCCTGAAATCTGTAATAGGGTAATATGCGGCCTATCAGCACGCAATTATTTGCATATTTAGCGACAGTTTTGCCATCAAAACGCGCTTAAAGTTTATCCTCCTCAGTGGCCAAAAAGTTAGCGCATTTGATCATATCTTCGACAAGTTCGTATTCTGGCAAACCAATACGACGCCAATTACTGACATCAATGCGATCAACCACTTCAGAATGCTCGCCCGTGCTGCCCCGTGCCTGACAGTTACGTTCGCGGCAAAGGCGATCAATTTCATCAAAGCCAATGGCCTTAATTAGTTTGGGCACCATAATATGGACAGAACCGCGCATACCCGTGCCAATATTTGACGGGCAACAGGTAACCGCACCAAATTTGGGGTGCATCATAAACACATCTTCAACGCCACTGATGGCACGCACGCCGTCCTCAATCGCTTTGGTCCCTGCACTAAGACGCGCAAACACCGCCTTAACATCGCCGCCCATTTCCATTGATATGATCCGCAAATGATCGCCTTCGTTTACCCAGTTGATAAAGGTTTTATCATTGTTCACGTAAACACCACGCCCGTGCGGCCAATGTTCGTGATAGCCACTTGCGGCTTGCATCCGGTCTTTGCCACGAAACAGAAAATGCCCGTCGATCAAGGCTTGCCGTTGCTCGTCAGTCATTTTGGTGTGCAGGCTAAATTCCCCTGCCAAATCGGAATCCGCCGGAATACCAGCGTACACTTTGGCCATTAGATCGGCGACTTCTTCGCGCGTTTCGCGGGTTCCGCCAGGGTTTAAGGGGAACATTGAAAGATTACGCGCAACCCTGATGCGGGTTGAGGCGATCTTGTCATGCGCACTATCGGTAAGATCGATGTTGATTTTGTCAGAATCCATCCGTTCGGAAGGCGTGCCGGTTAAAGAACTGCCTTCTTTCATTGAAAAACCCTTGTGATAGGCCTCGATTACCGGATGAAAGAAATCGGCGAAATCATCATAGGATTCCATATCACCCGCGTGGCAACCAACAAAACTGTCAGGATAGGTGACGCCCGTGTTAATCGCACGTGCCAATGTCCACTTGGCTGGCCCGCTGCTTGTTACGTCTTTGTATTTTTCCCATACCTCGGGCGTGCACATTTGAGCACAAAGTGATGGGTTTTCCATCGCGCGCGCCGCGTCAAGTTTTTCGGAAGGGTATTGATTTTTTGCTAAAGACTCTTCAATTTTCAAATCAAAGTCGGGATCAAACCCTGCTTTTTTACCAAACATATTATCTCTCCAATTTTATGTAAATGCTGTCTCAAGCGCGATTTGCACCATATCGCCAAATGATTTTTCCCGTTGATCCGAGGGTAGGGCCTCGCCGGTGATCAGGTGATCCGAGACCGTCATAATCCCCAAGGCTCGGCATTTGTGGCGCAGGGCAAGGGTGTAAAGCTCGGCGGCTTCCATTTCGACGCCCATTATCCCGTGGCGCATCATTTGTTCGGTCAGATCACTGCGTTCATCATAGAATGTATCGGAGGAATAGATGCTGCCCACATGCACACCGACATCACGGCTGCGCGACGCGGCAACCGCGGCTTCCAGCAGGGAATAATCGGCGCAGGGGGCGAAATTCAGCTCTTTCATGATGCTGCTTGAGGGGGTGGACAGGGAGGTGGCGGTCATGGCGATAATCACGTCACGGACTTTGATGTTTTCCTGCATTGCCCCGATTGAGCCAATCCGGATCAGGGTTTGCGCGCCGTAATCTTTCATCAGCTCATTGGCATAAATCGACATCGACGGCATGCCCATGCCTGAGCCGTGCACCGTTACCCGATTGCCGTTCCATGTGCCGGTAAACCCCAACATGCCGCGTACTTCGTTTACGCAGACTGCGTTTTTCAAAAAGGTTTCCGCAACCCATTTTGCCCGATACGGATCACCGGGCATCAGAACGGTTTCAGCTATTTCACCAGGTTTCGCGCCGATATGGATGGTCATGAAGGTGTCCTTTCAAATTCAATGATCGACTGACTATAACGCCGTTTCCAAAATGGGAAAGGGGGGTGTATTGATTGGATGGTCAAATTCCAAAACAAAACCCCCGAGGCAGGGCCGCGGGGGTCGTTTTGGCAATCGAAATCACCATATTCGTTTATCGAAAAGATGCGCCCTAAAGCATACCTTCACGCTGTGCTTTTTTACGAGCGAGCTTACGAGAACGACGGATAGCCTCGGCTTTCTGACGTGCTTTCTTCTCGGACGGCTTTTCGTAAGCTTGACGAAGTTTCATCTCACGAAAAACACCCTCGCGTTGAAGTTTTTTCTTCAAGGCACGAAGCGCTTGATCGACATTGTTATCACGAACACTGACCTGCATGTGGTTGTCACCACCTTCCTAGGTTAAAGTTGCAAAAGTTGCAGGAAGCTGCCCTATAACAAGGGTGAGTCGGTTTGTCTACTGTTTGAAAGGTTTGTCATGGCTGAAAATCAATCTGTTACCGAAGCGTTGCTAGACGCGATTTCTATTCACGTGGCCTTTGACGGCTGGAGCAAAGACAGCTTTGAGGCGGCGGTAATGGATGCCGGTGTTGATATGGCTGACGCGCTGGCGGCGTGCCCACGCGGGGCCTATGATCTGGCGATTGCCTATCACAAACGCGGCGATCAAATGATGCTGGCGCGGTTTAAAACCGAAGACTTGTCCGATCTGCGCTATAGCGAAAAAATTGCCGCCCTTGTTCGGTTCCGGATCGAGGCGGTGGGCGACAAAGAAGCCGTGCGCAAAGCCAGCGCCTTATTCGCTCTGCCCGCCAATGCGGGAGACGGTGCGAAACTGATCTGGAACACCTGCGATCTGATCTGGAACGCCCTTGGCGACACCTCGGATGATGTGAATTGGTACACAAAAAGAGCAACTTTATCAGGTGTTTACGGATCTTGCGTGCTGTTCTGGCTGGGGGATGACAGCGAAGGCAATGCGGACACTTGGGCGTTTCTGGATCGGCGGATTGAAAACGTGATGCAGATCGAAAAGATCAAAGCAGGCGTGCGTAAAAATCCGTTGTTAACAGGGTTGTTTGCCGCGCCGAACTGGTTTTTAAGCCAAATCAAAGCCCCAAGCAGCCAGCGGATGCAGGATGTTCCGGGCTATTGGGCTGCAGACAAAAAGAGCCATTCAGAATGACATTGCCAACCGAAATGCGCGCCGTTGAAATCACCAAACCCGGCGGTCCCGAGGTATTGAAAATTACCACGCGCCCCGTTCCAAAGCCCCGTTATGGCGAAATCCTGATCAAACTGGCCTATGCGGGGGTGAACCGCCCTGACGCATTGCAGCGCGCCGGAAGCTACGCGCCGCCCCCCACTGCCAGCGATTTGCCCGGTTTGGAAGGCGCGGGCGAGGTTGTGGCGATTGGTGCGGGGGTGACCAATTCGTCGGTCGGCGAATCGGTCTGTGCGTTGTTGCCCGGTGGTGGCTATGCCGAATACGCCACTTGCGCCGCGACCCACGCATTGCCTGTGCCGGATGGTTTAACCTTGCAAGAGGCAGCGTGTTTGCCGGAAAACTATTTCACCGTCTGGTCAAACGTGTTTATGCGCGGCGGTTTGCAAGCCGGTGAGCGGTTTTTGGTGCATGGGGGTTCCAGTGGCATCGGCACAACCGCAATCCAGCTGGCCAATGCTTTTGGCGCACGGGTTTTTACCACCGCAGGATCGGATGAAAAATGCGCCGCTTGTCTGAAACTCGGGGCCGAGCAGGCAATCAATTATCATCAGGATGATTTTGTTGAAACCCTGCGTGCGGTTGGCGGTGCGAATATTATTCTGGATATGGTCGGGGGGGATTATATTTCCCGCAATATCAAAGCCTTGTCCACAGAAGGGCGTTTGGTTCAGATTGCGTTTCTAAACGGCCCCAAAGTGGATTTGAATTTTGCGCAGATCATGATGCGTCGACTAACGATCACCGGATCAACCCTGCGCCCGCAATCCGATCTGGCCAAGGCACGTATCGCGCAGCAATTGGCGCAACATGTCTGGCCTTTACTGGCGGCAAAGCGGGTGAAACCCGTGATCGATTCCGAATACATGCTGGGTGACGCACACAAGGCCCATGCCCGTATGGAAAGCTCGACCCATATCGGAAAAATAGTTCTGAAAATAGACTGACGAAAAACCTCCAACTTGAAATGTTCTGAAGAGAAATTTTCCAAATATTAAAAAATAAGTTTTGTGCTGTTACAAAACTGTGTCAAACTCCGACTATTCAAAAAAACTGCCAACAAGGCAGAGTCATATGATGGGGAGATACCAAATGAATTTGAAATCTAGAATTGCCGTATCCTTTGCTGCGGTTGCCATGTCAACAACCGCGTTGTTCGCGGGAACGGAATTGACAGTTTACACCGCAATCGAGGCCGAAGACCTGCCTCGCTATGCTGCAACATTCGAGGCCGCAAATCCGGACATCACCATCAACTGGGTGCGCGATTCAACCGGTGTGATCACCGCGAAACTATTGGCCGAGCGCGACAATCCGCAAGCCGACGTGGTTTGGGGCCTCGCCGGCACCTCCCTGTTGTTGATGAAATCCGAAGGCATGCTCGAGCCATATGCGCCTGCAGGTGCCGATAAGCTTGACCCCAAATTCATCGATAGTGATACAACACCGTCCTGGGTTGGTATGGACGCATGGGTTGCGGCGGTTTGCTATAACACCGTCGAAGCTGAAAAAGCTGGTTTGACACCGCCATCATCATGGAAAGATTTGCTTGATCCGCAATATGCAGGTCACATCATTATGCCAAACCCGAATTCTTCGGGCACAGGTTTTCTTGACGTTTCCAGCTGGTTGCAAATCTTTGGCGAAGACGGCGGCTGGGATTATATGGATGGCCTGCACGCAAATATCGCACGCTATACTCACTCCGGTTCCAAACCTTGTAAGCTGGCCGCAGCTGGCGAAATTCCAATCGGGATTTCTTTTGCTTTTCGTGGTGCCAAATCCAAGGCCGCTGGTGCGCCACTTGAAATTATTGTGCCAACCGAGGGTGTAGGTTGGGAAATGGAAGCGACAGCGATCATTGCCGGAACTGCCAACGAAGAAGCTGCGCAAAAGCTGGTAGATTTCACCATCTCGATGGAAGCCATGGAAATGTACAACAAAGGCTATGCCGTTGTTGCGATCCCGGGTGTTGCCAAGCCGGTTGAACATTTCCCCGACACACTGCTGGGCGCGATGATCAACAACGATTTTGAATGGGCCGCAAACAACCGCGCCACCATTCTGGGTGAATGGCAAAAACGCTATGACGGTAAATCCGATCCTAAATAGGAATGGACACAAGCGGGGGCAGGGATGCCCCCGCTTTTTCACTAGATAATAAAAGGAAGACGCCGTTGACCAATGGGGCCACAGCAAAAGACGTGTATTTAAGCATTGAAAACTTATGGAAAGCCTTTGGTGATTTTCTTGCTCTAAAAGACATCTCGCTTGATATAATTGATGGTGAATTCGTGTGTTTTCTGGGGCCATCGGGCTGCGGGAAAACCACATTATTACGCGCCATTGCCGGCCTTGATCTGCAAACGCGGGGCACGGTTACACAAGGTGGCAAAGACATTTCAAATCTGCCCCCCAGCGAGCGGGATTTCGGCATTGTGTTTCAATCCTACGCACTGTTTCCCAACCTGACCATTGAAAAAAACGTGGCCTTTGGGCTGGAAAATACCGGCCGCAGCAAATCCGAAATTAAAACCCGTGTTGCCGATTTGCTGGAACTGGTTGGATTGCCCGATCAAGGCAGCAAATACCCCGCGCAATTATCAGGGGGGCAACAGCAACGAATTGCCTTGGCCCGCGCCATAGCCACCCATCCGGGCCTGTTGTTGTTGGATGAGCCCCTTTCGGCGCTGGATGCCAAAGTTCGGGTGCATTTGCGGCACGAAATCAAAGAGTTACAGCGCAAACTAAGTGTCACAACCGTAATGGTTACTCATGATCAGGAGGAGGCGCTTGCACTGGCTGACCGGATTGTTGTGATGAAAGACGGCCGCATCGTACAGGTGGGCACACCGACAGAAATCTACCGCGAACCGGCTAACCTGTTTGTTGCCGATTTTATCGGCGAGATGAATCAGATTCCCGCCACATCCGCAGGGCCTAACGCTCTGAATATCGGCGGGGCCACCATGACCTGTCGCACGCACGGGTTTCAGGAAAATGCTCCATTGGTGGCGGCAATCCGCCCCGAAGATATTATACCGCTGGGTGATGGAGACGCCGCCACGGAAACCACCGAAAACGCCTTTGCCGTTTCTATGCATGAGATGGAGTTTTTAGGCTCGTTCTGGCGCTGCCGACTAGCCAGCGAACGTTTTGCCGACCGCGAACTGATTGCCGACTTTTCGATTAACGCCGTGCGCCGTTTGGAGATCACCAAAGGCGGCACCCTGAACATCGAACTACCCGCCAGCCGCCTGATGGCCTTTGCACAAGACGGGGAATAAACCATGACCGACGTTGACATCGACCGCCTGCCAGACGGGCCACGGATTAAACCCAAACTCAGCCGCGACGATGTGTTGATGCGCAGCGGGATGGCGATTATTGCCGTTTATCTGGTTGTGACCCTTGCCCTGCCTTTATATGCGATGTTGTCGAAATCGTTTTCGACCTACCGATTTGATCTGACTCAGTATGAACTGCAGGCCAGTGATGAAAACGGGGCGTTTAACGATCAGGTTTTTACCGCTGCGCAATTAAACGACAAACTGCAAAAATTCTCAGATCTTGATCTAAGCACCGCCGCCGATGGCCGCCTTGCCCCGTCAAAGTTTTTCCCTGATTTCAGCTTTCGTAGCCCTGTGAACTATCGCATTCGCAATGTATCCGAGGGCGGGCGTTTGCTGGTGGGATCAACCCTGAAAACCACAACCGACTGGCTGGAACTGGATAGTAACACCTTTCGCCGTGTGCAGTTGCGTCCGGTTGAATCCACCGGCCTAGATAATTTCAAACGCTATTTTTCCACGCCGGCCTTGTTCAACTCGATCAAAAATTCCCTGTTTATCGCACTGGTTAGCACCGTCGTAACAGTGTCGCTGGCGTTCTGGTTTGCCTATGCGCTGAACCGTTCTTGTATGCGGTTCAAGGGAGTTTTCCGACTGGTGGCTATGGCGCCGATTCTGGTGCCGTCCCTGTTGCCCGGCATTGCGCTGGTTTACCTGTTTGGCAATCAGGGTATGATCAAGGAACTGTTGTTTGGGGCCAGCATTTATGGCCCGATTGGCATCTTGATCGGGTCGGTGTTTTTCACCTTTCCCCATGCATTCCTGATCATATCAACCGCGCTGGCCATTTCCGATGCGCGTTTGTACGAGGCCGCAACCTCTTTGCGCGCAACCCCGTGGCGCACGTTTTGGACAGTCACTATTCCGGGTGCTCGCTATGGTCTGATTTCGTCCGCAATTGTGGTGTTTAATTTGGTGATCACCGATTTCGGTCTGCCCAAGGTGATCGGTGGGCAATATAATGTGCTGGCGCTGGATATCTATAAACACGTGATCGGCCAGCAAAATTTCCAAATGGGTGCTGTGGTGTCGGTGGTTCTGTTGATCCCCGCGGTGTTTGCCTTTGCCATTGATCGCTATGTGCAAAGCAAACAGGTGGCGCAGCTATCCGCGCGCTCGGTCGCGTATCAGCCCAAACCAAACCCCAAGGCCGACCGAATTTCGCTACTTTATTGCGCGCTGGTCGGGATATTTATCGTTGGTATTCTGGCCGTGTGCCAGTTGGCGGCACTGGTGAAATTCTGGCCCTATGATATGTCGCTAAGCCTGAACAATTACCAGTTTGAAAAGATGGATGGCGGTGGCTGGGGGGCCTATTACAACTCGATCAAGCTGGGGCTTGCCACGGCAGTTGTCGGCACATCAGTGGTGTTTTTCGGGGCCTATCTGGTGGAAAAGACCACAGGGTTCCGCACGGGGCGGGCAATTTTCCAGATGTTTGCTATGCTGCCCATGGCGGTGCCCGGGATGGTGCTGGGTCTGGCTTATATCTTTTTCTTTAACAACCCGTCCAATCCGTTCAACGCGATTTACGGCACCATGGCGATCTTGGTGATTTGTTCGGTCACGCACTTTTATACGGTGTCGCATTTAACGGCGGTGACGGCCCTGAAACAGATGGACAAAGAATTTGAATCCGTCTCGGCGTCGTTAAAACAACCGACGATGAAACTGTTTGCGCGGGTCACGGTTCCGGTAAGTTTGCCGGCTATTCTGGACATTTCGATCTATCTGTTTGTGAACGCCATGACCACGGTTTCGGCGGTGGTGTTTTTGGCCTCGCCCAAAACATCGCTGGCGTCGGTTGCGGTTTTAAATATGGACGACGCGGGCGATATCGCGCCTGCGGCGGCGATGGGGATGATGATTTTCTACACCAACGCGTTTGCCCGTATCATTCATTTGGTTGCCTCCAAAGGCATCCTGAAACGCACCCAAGCGTGGAAGGGCTAGACCGATATCACCTTGGTTTTGGCCGCAATCAACGCGGCCTCTAATGCGCCTTCCGGTTTGAAATCACACACAACGCGCGTGATGTTTTCCAACGGGCAAATCACAAAGGGCGCATTTGATCTCAACTTGGATTTGTCAATTAAAACTGTCACTTCGGCTGCTTGTTCGATCATGGCTTTGGCGATCTCTGCTTCGTCCTGGTCAAAATCTGCTGCGCCAAATTCCGTGAGGGTGCCAAGTGTCAGAACCACATGTTGCGTGCGATAGGTTTTGATCTGTTGTGCTGCGGTCGCGCCGATGGTTTGGCGGTTGTCATGGCGATAGGTGCCGCCCAGTAATAGCGCATGATTGTTGCTATCGGCCATCGCCCCCGCCACGTCCATCGAATTGGTAATCACATTCATGTCCGTACGGCTGACCAGCTGTTCGGCAAAGAAAACCGTGGTTGAGCCGGTGTCGACGAAGAGCGTTTCGCCATCGTGAAACAGATCAACAGCGGCTTTGGAAATTTTCACCTTGGCTTCGACATTCTGGCGCATCCGGTGTTGAAACCCACTTTCGCCAAACATGCGGGGCAGGGTGGCACCGCCATGGAATTTCTGGATTTTGCCTTGCTTTTCAAGTTCGGTCAGATCACGGCGAACGGTTTCGCGTGAGATGCCGAGCTGATCTGACAATTGATCCACTGTCGCGCGCTCACACTCGCGCAGGATGGTTACAATCTGGTTTTGTCGGGTTTGGACTTTCATTTTCTTTTTGACCATTTAGTCATTATGAATTACTGAATAGTCGTAAGTAGAATAACAATCAAGCGACTGAGTCTAAAATGACCAAGATAAAATATGATGTGGCAATAATCGGGGCGGGGATCGTTGGATGCGCGATGGCGCGGCGGTTTACGTTAGAGGGCGCAAAAACCGTTTTGCTGGAAAAAGCCAGCGACATTCTGGACGGGGCCAGCAAAGCCAATTCGGCGATTTTGCACACGGGGTTTGATGCGCCTGTTGGATCGGTTGAAGTGGGCTGCATTCAGGCGGGGCACGAAGAATACCGGCAGATATATACGGATATGGGGTTAAC